>CALGLS010000388.1 GCA_937959375.1 uncultured Saprospiraceae bacterium | reverse complement strand
GACGTAATGGACAAACTCGTCGAACGAATATTGCAATATGGTGGCGATTTAAAACAAAACTTTGTCATTCGACAAACCAACGTAACCAACGTAGCTGCAATCGTTGATGGAGACAAACGATACTTACTCTGGAGTCAAGATTTTATTGACAAAGCAAATTACTTAGAGGCCTTTGCATCGGTTGCTCATGAAGTGGGACACTTAATCAATGAACATACGTTCAAAACTGAATATGCAAAAAAGGAAAGCGCAGAAGCCGATATTTTCATGGGTTTTATTTTAGCGAAAGCTCAAAAAAATAAATATTCCAAACAAGACATCATTACTTACTTCAAACGCAAGTCTACTTCTTCCTGTCATAGACATAGCTCCTCTGATAGAATTGACAATATATTAAAAGGATTTAAGCAGGCAGAAGATCATCTAAAAATTCAGTCTGGAGGTGGTTGGGATGGAGACCCCAGTTTAAAAAGATTTCTAAACGCCAGTTTTCCATTTCCACCACCACAGTGCCACACTTCACATGAACTTCCGTACACTGCTTTTTCTAATTGTAATAATCTAGGACAGGTTGCCAAAAAGATAAGCACTGCCCTTTCTGAAAAAGACTATCCAAATCGTTTCATGTCGGTCCCCAATGGTTTTGCCATCGTCACTCAAATGGAGCAGTACAGTAAAGACGGAAGCATCTTATATAATTCTCAAAACAGATGGACCGAAATGCCACCACATGAATCGTTTTCATTGTCATGGGATTATTTCAAAACATTGATCTATCCTCGAAAAGGGCAGTTGCGTTTATTTGTTTTTATTGTAACCAAACAAAATTACAACTCAGACGAGCGAAAAGTGAGTAAGGAAGAAGCAGTGGCCTGGTTGGGACAAGCGGTCAATCGCCTTCCTCAATCCGTAGCTACAGAACCATTCAATGGCAATTATTCCATCAGCGCTTTGGTTTACGAATTTGAAGTACCCGAAAGTAACTACCAAGCAAAACAAAGTTGCCCAACCCTATTTCAAGCGAAAGACCATTTGCGATTATCCGGACTTCTAGAAAACCTACAATATTAAATACGCCGACTCTAGTTTGTCATTTCAAGCGAACTAGTAAGTCGAGAAACACACTGACATTTATAATGCTCATACTTCTAAAAGACACCAAACGATTTCTACTCTGGCTCTGGATCGGATTTTCCATTCCGATACTGCTATTGATGTTGGTACAAACCATCAGCGGAAAATATGCCGCTATTGAAGGCACTGCTTGGGCTTGGATGGCGGTTAATTTATTTCCAGTTTTAGCACTCTTATTAGGTGGGGCCATTCTCAATAAATATCCGGGTAAATTGATTCAAGTTTTTATTTTTAGAATCATCTGGATTTTCTCGTTCCTTTATCTTTTACTTTTATTGATGACGCTACTTGGTATGACTGCCGGTACTGCCAATCAAAGTATTGAGGCCTATTTTCAACAATCGTATAAGTGGCTCCTACCCTTTCAAATTTTATTGGTAGCGACTTTCTTTTTGTTGTATTTTAAAAAACGAGCGATCTTTCAAGCGAATGAGAAAATTTTGAAAAGTCATATTGAGAAGAAAGCAAAAAAGAATACGAGCATTCAACAACAAACAGCTTACGAACATTTACTATCTAGTGATTATGATGGACTTTTTGAATCACTTCGCAATCATTTCAAAGACAACAGTTCACAAGACCACAACGCATCAATAGTTATACAGAGTCGCTACAATGAATGGAAACAGAAAACAGACATGAACACGATTGATCCTAGCGACGCACAAATAGACTTAAACCAGATTGCCTTATCAGCCGTCAGTCTCATAGAGCGAATGTAGTTTTGTTAAGAAAATCAGAAGGTTTTTCACATGCGCAATCATTATAATTCGAATGACGTTACAAGCATGTTTTCCAATCCGCAAACACAACAACTAATTGAATACCGCCTTTAGATGCTAGACAATCTAGAGTAGCTATCCAACAAATTCAAAAACACAAATTTATCAGCCTACTAGTTTTTGGTTACGAATATTCGTAAATTAGTAAACCCGATAAATAAATCCTAGACCAGCTAAATTCCTTTTTGTTTTCAAAACGAAACAATACAACCATGAAAACCACCAATTTTCTAATCATCGCAGTACTATCTTTCTGCCTTTCGGCAAATACGTTTGCGCAAGAACTCATCACCGTAAAGCACTCTTGTAGCTTTGATGGCGCAGAGTTAAACGAAGATTTTTACACCTTCGAAGCCTCCTCTGAAGCCGACAAAATCGTCTCTGAAATCGTTAATGCTGTTGGTATTCAAAAAAACTTTATAATCAAATCTTCGGACTGTAAAAATGCACTAGCAACAACCGACAATGGCGAACGCTATATTTTGTACAACACGTCTTTTCTTGAAAATTTCAAAAAAGATGCACGTACTAAATGGGCAGCCTACTGTGTCATGGCACATGAAATCGGTCACCACTTAAATGGTCATAGCTTTAAGGTAACCGACAATCGCAAAAGAAAATCGATGGAACTTGAAGCCGATATTTTTGCGGGTAGCGTACTTTATACTTTGGGTGCTTCGCTTGAAGAAGCAAAAGCCGGAATCGATCTGTTGCAATCCAATGGCGAAAGCGAAACACACCCGCCTGCAAGAGCAAGAGCAGAAGCAATTGCTAGTGGATGGAAAAAGAAAGAAGAAACACAACGCGGTCGACAAAGCGACATCATCGTTCCTGAGGAATCAGAGTCACATCGAAGAACAGAAGATAGGACACCCCCAAAAAAACATACAGAAGAAAAAGTGCAGCCAACACCTCCAGCTCCAGACATAGAACCATTGACCACCGTTTCTGATCAGCTCATGGCCAATAATTTGGTTGGCTTTTGGACCACCTCTTTTTTCAATGTTGAAGGTAATCTAGTTACGACCAACGTAGGTCTATATGCCAATTATACCATGGGAGTTGACGTTTATACGAACGGCAATCTCACCAACTCAGTCATGGAAGCCTGGGGCATTCAGAATGGACATTTGATTGAAATGGAAGTTAGCGGAGTTTACTATAAATATAGCGTCGAATTTAGTGGTAACGATACAGCCATTCTTACGTTTAAAGAAACGAATGGCATCGCGCTTGTTCCAATTGGCACTGTGTTTACTTATGTTCGTTTCCAACCTTAAAACAAAAATTAGAATTTCAAGAAATGAAAAAAGATACAAGTCACCACGATGAACGAATCGCAAAAATGACATTTGCTTCGGTATATCCCCACTACCTCACAAGAATAGAGAAAAATGGTAGAACAAAAAAAGAGTTACACCAAGTGATTGAGTGGTTAACTGGTTACAACGAAAAAAAATTAAAAGAACTGATCAAATCCAAAGTAACCTTCGAAGATTTTTATCAAAATGCATCTTTAAATCCTAATGCAAATCTTATAAAAGGTGTGATCTGTGGCTATCGAATAGAGGAGATCGAAAACACCTTAACTCGGCAAACAAGGTACCTCGACAAACTAGTGGATGAACTAGCAAGGGGACGCAAAATGGAAAAAATATTACGCGGTTCATAAAGCTATCGCAAATCTATCCTTCCAAACCTGTCAGATTAATTTAACCAGATCGATCTGACAGGTTTAACTCAAGCTCCTACTTCAACACACCGTTCTTTTCTCTTCCTATTTTCACCCTTTTTCTACCAATCATTTAACATACTTAAAAAGTCTTATATCTTTGTACCCAACAAAGAACTCATTAAACAAGACCGTCGCTAATGAAGATCCTCCATATAAGTGCCGAATGTTACCCCGCTGCCAAAGCAGGTGGGCTTGGTGACGTAGTAGGAGCGCTTCCTAAATACCTCAATAATGCTGGTAACGACACCGCAGTCATTCTTCCCAAATATTCTACCAAGTGGCTATTAGCTCAAAGCTTCAAAACACTTTTTATTAGCAAACTTGAAACAGCAACTGGTTCTGTCCCGTTCTCTGTACAGCAGTTAACCGACAGTCAACTAGGTTTCGAATTATACGTAGTGGATATTCCTGGTCGCTTTGATCGCGCAGGTGTTTATCTCGACGAGAAAGGTCTGGCTTGGGAAGACGAAACGATACGAGCGATTAATTTCCAAGAGGCAGTATTACAATGGATTTTGCAGCTAACTAAAAAACCAGAAATACTACACTGCCATGATCATCATACCGGTTTCATTCCTTTTCTGATCAATCATAGTTTACCGTACCGAGCACTCAAAGGAACACCAACTGTTTTTACGATTCACAATGGTGAATATCACGGAGCTTTTGGTTGGGAAAAATCATATTACCTCCCTCCTTTTGAAGCTAGTGCCAAAGGTTTGCTCGACTGGAGTGGCGGAATTAATCCACTTGCAACAGGCATCAAATGTTGTTGGAAGTTGACAACAGTTTCTCCTGGTTATATGGAAGAACTTCAACGAGATTCCAATGGTTTAGAATGGCTTTTCAATAATGAAACCGCTAAAGCAAAAGGAATCCTCAATGGAATTGATACGCAGGTTTGGAATCCGGCAACCGACCCTTTGATTGACACGCATTTAAAAAAGAGTATTTCAAGATATAAGTCTGCCAATAAAAAAGCAGTCCTTGAGCATTTCAATGTTGACCCGAAACTGCCACTAATTACGTTTATTGGTCGTTTGGTTACTGAAAAAGGTGCAGACATTTTACCTGACCTGATTGGACGGTTTTTACAATCTGGCGGTAAAGCTGCTTTTGTTCTTTTAGGAACTGGCGATCCGCGCTTGCATCAGGTTTTTGAAAAAATGCGAGAAAGACATCAACCGTTTTTTGATGCTCGATTAGAGTATAACGAAAAATTAGCGCATCAACTTTATGCCGGTTCTGACTTCTTACTCATGCCTTCACGAGTAGAACCTTGTGGTTTGAATCAACTCTATGCACTACGTTACGGTACCGTTCCTATCGTAAGAAGTGTTGGTGGATTGAAAGATACCATTAAGGATTTGGATAAAAATGGAAATGGAAGCGGCATTCGCTTTGATCATTTTTCAGTTAGTAGTACATTTACAGCGATCACTCGAGCCGTTGAGTTTTACAACAACAAAAAACAGTTCGATAATATCAGACAAAATATAATGAACCTTGATTTCTCTTGGGAGAAATCAGCGGGAGCCTACTCAGAAATTTACAAGGCTCTCTCTTAATTCACACTCAATAACACACAATTCATGATCATCAGAATGATTTCTATGATACTTGGAGGTGGAGCAGGCACACGCCTTTTCCCACTGACCGAGCAACGATCAAAACCTGCAGTTCCAATAGGCGGAAAGTACCGCTTGATTGATATTCCAATTTCCAACTGCCTTAACTCTGGTGTAAAGCGTATGTTTGTTTTGACACAATTCAACTCCGCTTCACTAAATCAACACATCAAAAACACTTTCAACTTTGACATGTTCAGCAAAGGGTTTGTGGACATTCTTGCAGCGGAACAAACGCGCTCTAAAGGTGAGGATTGGTTTGAAGGTACCGCAGATGCCGTTCGAAAGTGTATGCACCACGTCAAGGATCATACGCATGACTATATCCTAGTTTTATCGGGCGACCAGTTATATCAAATGGATTTTGAGGCTTTAGCCAAATACCATATCGCACAAAAAGCTGACTTAACAATTGCTACCATTCCTGTAAAGGCAAAAGATGCGACAGGTTTTGGTATCATGAAAGTTGACAAAGATGGCTATATCGATAGTTTCGTTGAAAAACCATCTAGTAAGGAACTTTCAAAATGGAAGTCTGTTGTTTCTCCTGCTGACAAAAAGAAAGGAAAAGAATACATGGCCTCTATGGGGATTTACATTTTCAGCAAAAGCGCATTAAAGAAATTATTTGCAGAAAATAGTGACGCGATTGATTTTGGAAAAGAGATTATCCCTGCAGCAATTAATTCTGGCTATACCGTTGCGAGTTACATTTACGATGGTTACTGGGAAGACATTGGAACGGTTTCTTCTTTCTTTGAAGCAAACTTAGAACTGACGGACAATCTTCCAGCCTTCAATTTATTTGACAATCAAAAAATTGTTTACACCAGACCTCGTTTGCTAGGCCCTTCTAAAATTTTTGGGACACGATTAAACAAGTCAGTGTTAGCGGAAGGTTGTATCATACATGCTAAAAGGATCGAGCAATCCATCGTAGGTATTCGTTCTAGAATTGGCGCCAAATCTGTTTTGAAAAAAGCAATTGTTTTTGGTAATGATTATTATCAAACACTAGAAGAGCTGATGATCGATCAGAAAGGCCACGTTCCAATTGGTATTGGTAAAAACTGCCACATTGAGAATGCCATCATCGATAAAAATTGTCGAATTGGTGATAATGTTGTTATACTGGGTGGCGGTCGCTTGAAAGACAAGGAGACCAAGACTTACTGTATCGTGAATGGAATTGTTGTGTTGAAAAAAGGTGCGGTGATTCCTGCAGGATCTAAGATTGGACGAAAACTTAAATAACGAATTGTAAAACAAATATAATCCCGAATTTGCTTAGCTGCGAATTCGGGATTTTTTGTTTACCATTAATTTCATCAACGCAGTATTACACTTTATAAACTATTTCATGAACTTACATCAAAACTTAGTACTTTGTAACATAAGTTATTTAAGATTTTGAATAGATTGTTTTTTGTGAGTACGAAGTCAAATTTTTTAAGCATAGCCTTAGCTATTTGAGGAAAATTTGATGAAGTAATCGCGAAAAAAGCCTGTACTGAGTGTAGTCGAAGTAAGGATTCAAAAATTAAAGAAATTTATGTTACAAAGTACTTAATTAAAGCTCAATAATAATTTGATATCTTCATTTAGAAGCCTCTTTTATATGTTTTCAACTAAGCACCTAATATGAAACTATTCAAGCAAATCTCCAAGATACCTATCTTCAATAAACCACCCAATATTGGTGTTGATCTTGAATTACTAAAAAAACAAGTTGGTGATGGCTTTTTTGATATTTTATTAAAGAACTACCAAGAGCGGGAGAACGATAGTAACAACTCTCTAAAAGAGAAAAGTGATTCAAATAGCATTGTTGATGATTACACAAAAACGAATATGCTAATCGCTGCTAGCGCAGCAATTGT
>CALGLS010000387.1 GCA_937959375.1 uncultured Saprospiraceae bacterium | reverse complement strand
TAAATTTCCATTTAATTGCAAATCAATGTTTTATGAACCTCGCGTCCAATTTTAGAATTCAGTTAGCTCGCTAAACTCATTAAAAAATTGTTAGCGAGAACCATAAACTCTTGATTTTCATAGGAAACTAAATTTAAACATACTCTAAGTAATTTAGCTGAAAGCTGTATCTTGTAAGCACAAAAAATAAAGTTAATCGACCCTACTAACACTTACACTATGGCTCTTAGATTCCTTGTATTTACGCTCCTCATTTGTAGCTTCTTATCTAGTTGTAAATCAGACAGTTCGAATAGTAACAACAATGCTCCAGTTGAACTTCCTCCCGAAGAAGAAGATTACAAAGAAGCTGCCTATAAATGGGGTTATATCAATAAAGGTGGCAGAGTGGTCATTGGAGCGGAATATGATGATTGTCGAAACTTTTCTGATGGTCTGGCGGTCGTTCGAAAAAAGGGAAAGTGGGGTTTTATCGATAAAAGAGGGCGTTCGGTGATCAAGCCAGTTTACAAAGCAGCATGGTCTTTTCATGAAGGATTGGCTCGAGTACTCACTTATGAGAACAAGATGGGCTTTGTAGATCAAAAAGGTAAGACTGCGATTGAGCCACAGTATGAAGATGCCAAGGAGTTTTCTGAAGGTCTAGCGGTAGTGCAAAAAGAGGGTTTACAAGGGTATATCAACAAAGAGGGTTCGCTTATTATTCCAACTCAATTTGATGAAGCATATCGTTTTGAAAAAGGTGTTGCGAAGGTCAAATTAGATGGTAAATATGGACTAATCGATCAGAAAGGAAAGTACATTGTAGAATGCAAATACGATGCAGTTTCTAACTTCAGTGATGGACTTGCAAGGGTTCGACTCAATGGAAAATTTGGTTTTGTCGATCAAAAAGGAGTGATCGTCATTCCAACAAAATATTTAAGTGCCAAAGATTTCCATGAAGGTTTTGCAGTAGCAAAAGAAAAAGAAAAATTCGGACTGATTAACAAAAAAGGTGTCTTTACAATGGCTGAAAAATACGATGCGCTTTGGTATGCCAATGCTGGTTTCTGGGGCGCTTCTATTTTGGGCAAGTCTGGTTTCATCGGAAAAGATGGCAAGCCATTGGGGCCATTCAAATACAATTTAATTTATAACTTCTCTGATGGTTTGGCTGGTTATCAGAACGGCGAACTTTGGGGTTACATCGATACAACTGGCGTTGAAATAACAGAACCCATCTTTGGATTGATTTGGGATTTCAATGAAGGTTTCGCTAGAGTGGCTTATCGTGAAGGCATTGGTTTTATTAATAAAGAAGGTGATCTGATTTTAGAGGCGCAGTATATGGATGTGAAAGATTTTTCAGAAGGATTGGCTCGGGTGCAGGTGCGTGGGTCTTAAGTAGGGCTTTTGGGTTTTACTTATTTTCGTTGTCTCCGTCTTAAGTTAGAATCAAAGTTAGAGTCAAAATTAAAATTTCCCTCAGTTCTTGATCAAGTCGAAGCGCCATTTTACCAGATACTTTTTTTACCTTTGCGGCGAATCTAGGCACAAGGAATCATCCACTGGCCTTCAAATAAAAAAACATGCTACGAGCTATATCTCCGATTGACGGACGTTACCACACCAAGACAAAAGAACTACAAGGTTTTTTCTCTGAATTTGCGCTGATCCGTTATCGCGTTTTTGTAGAAATACAATACTTCATTGCATTGACGCAACACCCACTACCTCAGCTTAAGGATTTTGATCAGGAGAAAGTTGACCAACTCAACGACATCTTCGAAAACTTCAATCAACAAGATGCGATTGAGATCAAAGATATTGAGAAAACAACCAACCATGATGTAAAGGCTGTGGAGTACTTTTTGAAAAAACAATTTGATCGTCTAGGCATCAGTGAATACAAAGAATTCATCCACTTTGGTTTGACTTCACAAGACGTCAACAATACAGCGACTCCCCTACTCACCATGCATGCCATGCAGGAAGTTTACTTTCCTATGATGAAAGAATTACTTGGTAAACTCGACGAGATGGCAAACGAATGGTCAGGTATTCCAATGCTGGCACGTACCCATGGACAACCGGCTTCGCCCACTACTTTGGGGAAAGAAATTCGTGTTTTTGTAGAACGTATTGAGCAACAGCTAAAACTACTAAGACAGGTTCCATACATGGCAAAATTTGGTGGCGCAACCGGTAACTTTAACGCCCACTACGTCACCTACCCTTCTATCAATTGGAAAGATTTTGGAAACCACTTTGTAGAAGAATTTCTAGGTTTGGAACGCCAACAATTTACAACTCAAATTGCACATTACGATAACCTAGCTGCTCTCTTCCAAGGCATCCAACGCATCAATACTATTCTGATCGACTTTGCTCGTGATGTGTGGACTTACATTTCCATGGAATACTTTGGTCAGAAAACGATCAAGGGCGAAATCGGATCTTCTGCCATGCCTCATAAAGTGAACCCTATTGACTTTGAAAACGCAGAAGGTAACCTTGGAATCGCCAACGCTATCTTTGCACACCTTGCTGCGAAATTGCCTATCTCCCGACTACAACGTGACCTGACGGATAGTACTGTTTTAAGAAACATTGGTGTTCCTATGGGACACACAGTCATCGCCATCAAATCTATTCTCAAAGGCATGAGTAAGCTTACGCTAAATGCACATAAGTTGAATGCAGATTTGGAAAAAAACTGGATGGTAGTTGCAGAAGCAATCCAAAACATCTTACGTCGCGAAGGTTATGCAAATCCTTATGAAGCTTTGTTGAAT
>CALGLS010000386.1 GCA_937959375.1 uncultured Saprospiraceae bacterium | reverse complement strand
ACCCAGAATACTGCTTTTTCAAAACCATTGTTGAAGCCATATCGCTTTTTATGAAAATTGCGCAAAGCAGATTCGACATGTGCATCTGGTAACATGACTGCGAGTCCATCACCAAAGATCCATCCTGTAGCACCCGTTTGGGTTTTCACCTGGTACCATTTAAACTTTTGATTTTGAGCAGCATCTTCGTGCTCATAGTGAGAGGTTCCGATGATTTCGAAAAGTTCGCCAGCCTTGTATTCAATATCAGAGTGCTTGGTGAAACTGGTGTCAGGATATAGCGTGACCGAGTTAAGGGAAGTTGCGGCTTTGTTTTGGAATATGATATCCAATGTTTGTGCATGTAAAGACAAACAGCCTATTAAAGCCATCAATAATAAAAAACTTCTAATCATATGTGAATAAATCGCAATTATCACTCCGTTTATTGATTTTGAAGGATGATTTAAGTAAAGTTTAACCCTTGTCCGTAAAGGTACATTTCAAAAAACCAAAGACTAACATTTTATCCTTTGATTTGCTTAAATTTAAGGCAAAAGTAAAATGGCTAATCTTTCTTAACCCAAAATAATTAAAAATGTTACCAAAAGGTATTCTTCAACTCCCAGTTATCGCTTTCATATTGATGTTGACATTCTGTACTACATCTTCATTGAATGCACAAGACAAACCTGTAGAAATCACCGTTGAGCAACTCAGTGGTTCCGTGCATATGCTTACCGGAAAAGGAGGTAATATTGGTGTATCTGTTGGTGAGGACGGCGTATTTATGATTGATGGGCAGTTTGCAGATATGAGTGAAAAAATACTTCGAGCGGTTAAAGCCATTTCTGGCAAAGACTTGAAATACCTAATTAATACGCACTGGCATGGTGACCATACTGGTGGTAATGAAAACTTTAGTAAGGAAGGAGCGGTGATTGTTGCGCACGAGAATGTACACAAGCGAATGAGCACGGATCAATTGATGAAAGCTTTTGGACGTACCGTCAAAGCATCACCTGAGTCAGCGCGACCAGTGATTACTTTTACAGAAGATTTGACGATGTATTTGAATGGTGAGAAAATTTTAATCTTTCATGTCCATAATGCACATACAGATGGGGATGCGATGGTTTACTTTACAGAAAGCAATGTTTTACATATGGGGGATTGTTATTTCAACGGGCGTTATCCATTTATAGACATTGGTTCTGGTGGTTCTATTGATGGCATTATAAAAGCTGCAAATCATGCTTTATTTCTTATCAATGACGAAACTAAAATTATTCCGGGACATGGTAAACAATCTAACAAAAAAGAGTTGACGGCATATCGGGACGTACTAATGGTCATTCGTGATCGAGTTAAAAAAGCGATTGAGGAAGGCAAGACACTGGAGGAAATCAAGGCTGCTAAGTTGTCGGAGGAGTATGATGAAGATTGGGGCGGTGGGTTTATTAACTCGGATAAGTTGGTTGATTTTATTTATACTGATTTTAGTCGGGAAGAAGAGGGAGAGAATTAGAATGGGAATTAGAGTTAGAATTAGAATGGCCTGCTGACGTATTGAATGGGAATGGGAATGGGAATGGGAATGGCCTTCTAACGTAGACCGCGATCGCGGGAAAACTGATACTGTAACTTTTACTTTTACTTCATTGCAACTGTAACTTTGATTGAAAAAAGGGTTAGGAAAAATGATTAGAGTGGGAATTAGAATAGTCTTCTGACATGAACTTTGAACTAAGGGAGCTATTCTAATTCGCATTAAATATTTTAGTCCTTCCTATTTTTTTATTCCAGATTCCACTTTTTTTTATTTTTTTTTACTGAACGTAACTCGTTCATTTTCAGCCACAAAACTCCGTGACTGAAGCGCTACTCTATTGGAAATCCACTTTTCATTTATGGAATTTTTGCAAAAATGACTCTTACTAGTGTAGGAAGTCGGAAGATTAAAGTGAGGAGTTGGAACTTTAAGGTGGGAAGTTTCCACCATTCGCGAGTTGCTCATTTACGTAAACTTCCAACTCTCAATCTTCCGCTTCCAACTGATCTATTTTTTTAATCAAAAAAAAGCGCAGAGATTATGCTAGTAAAAACTTATGCAAGTGCAGTACAAGGTGTGGATGCACGAACGATTACGGTGGAAGTAAACGCAGGGGGACTTGTTCAGGAAGGAAAGAGTTTCTATCACTTAGTGGGACTACCTGACGCGGCGGTACGGGAGGGTTGGGATCGAATCAGTACTGCTGTGAAAAATGTAGGATTAAAATTACCGCGATTAAAACTGGTGGTCAACATGGCGCCAGCAGATGTTCGGAAGGAAGGTTCCTCTTACGACTTACCCATTGCAATTGGATTGTTGGCAAGTACTGACAAAATGAAGCGACATAAGATTCATGACTATGTGATGATGGGCGAGTTGTCACTGGATGGTGGTTTACGACCGATCAAAGGTGCGCTTCCCATTGCGATACAAGCCAAGAAAGAAAATTTCAAAGGTTTGATTTTACCCAAAGAAAATGCAAAAGAAGCGGCCATCGTCGCAGGTCTAGAAGTATACGGTGTTGAAAATATAAGCGACGCAGTTGACTTTTTGAATGATGACGTGAAGCTCGAACCCATCATTCAAAACACACGCGAAATTTTTGCCAAAAATAAGACGCAATATGACATTGATTTTTCGGATGTAAAAGGCCAGGAAAATATTAAGCGCGCCTTGGAGCTAGCGGCAGCCGGTGGTCATAATGTAATTTTGATCGGTCCTCCGGGCTCTGGAAAGACAATGTTGGCGCGACGGATGCCTACTATTTTACCGCCTTTAAATTTGCGCGAAGCATTGGATACAACTAAAATTCATTCAGTAGCGGGAATGTTATCTACGGAAACTTCTTTGATAACCAATCGCCCTTTTCGATCGCCACATCATACGATCAGCGATGTGGCTCTGGTTGGTGGTGGCTCTAATCCACAACCGGGAGAAATTTCACTGGCGCATAATGGTGTTTTGTTTTTGGATGAGTTGCCAGAATTTAAACGAGCCGTACTTGAAGTTTTGCGACAACCGATGGAGGAGCGCAAGGTGACGATTTCGCGCGCTAAAATTACGGTGGATTATCCGGCTAGTTTTATGCTGGTGGCTTCTATGAATCCTTGTCCCTGCGGCTACTACAACCATCCGGATAAGGAATGTGTTTGTGGTCCTGGAATCGTAGCGCGCTATCTTAATAAAATTTCGGGTCCCCTACTCGACCGGATTGATTTGCATGTAGAAGTGACACCGGTTTCTTATGATGAATTATCAAGTCGAGTGAAGTCGCCGGAGGATAGTCAAAGTATTGTGGAGCGGGTGATTCGCGCTAGGGAAATTCAGACAGAACGTTTTAAGAACATTAAGGATGTGAATTGTAATGCGCAAATGTCTAGTCGTATGGTGCGGGAGGTTTGCGAGTTGGATACAGATGGTTTGATTTTGTTGAAGACGGCGATGGAGCGTTTGCAATTGTCGGCTCGTGCTTATGATCGGATATTGAAGGTGGCTCGAACGGGGGCGGACTTGTTGGGGTCGGAGCGGATTGAGCAGGTGCATTTGGCTGAGGCGATTGGGTATCGTTCTTTGGATCGGGAGGGTTGGGCAGGGTAATAAATCAAAATTCAACGATTCAGAACTCGACGATTCAACATTATACTAAGAGCATAGTTAAACTTTCATTTAAACTTGCTCTAAGGAGCTAGACAAGAAAATATTGAATAATGAATCTTTGAGTTCTGAATTTTGAATTGGGGCCTACTTTCGTGAAAATAAAACTATTTCTATTAAAATTTAAACCATAGATAAAATGAAAAAATTTAACTTACAAGAACGACTTATAAACTTTGCAGTTCAAAGTATTAAACACCTGGAGCAGCTACCGGTAAACGTAGTCAATACTCATTTAAAGAAACAAATCATTCGCTCTTCTTCCTCTCCTGCATTGAATTATGCGGAAGCATGCGATGCCGAAAGTCGAGCAGATTTCATGCATAAAATAAAGGTTGTCTTAAAGGAGTTAAGAGAGACGTATGTCGGCATGAAAATATTGTACAGCCTTAATACCGATCCTTCTTTTAATTTTGAAACGGTGTTAAAAGAGTGCAATGAGCTTATTGCCATTTTGAAAAAGAGTTACACTACTGCTAAACTAAACATGAAGAAAAAGTAGTCGCAAGACTGCTAAAGTTTGGATTGTAAAGGCTGGGCAGGGTGATAAATCAAAATTCAACGATTCAGTATTCGACGATTCAAAATTATTACTCCTGATCTATGAAGGAAAATTTTGAATCATGAATCGTTGAGTTCTGAATTTTGATTTGTGCCTTCTTTCGCGAAAAAATGAAGCTATTTTTTTAATATGTAAAACGACAAGAGGCACATCATGGTGAGGGGAAGTCTTCTTTAGAGGAGATGTGGGAATTATTGGTAGAAAATGAGGTGGCGTTTGAGGAAAAATATCTTATATAAAAGAAATAAAAAAACTGAACAACTTATTAAAGCTGTTCAGTTTTTTTATTTAAAAGCTACTTTATGGTAAAAGTGATCACTTTATTTTTCAGTCTCAGTTTTACTTTCTTCATCACCTCCACAGCCCTCCGGTCGCTCCCCAATCCCAGAAGCCATAATCAATTCCTGCAATCGCTTTTCATAAAAATCAAGTAACAAATTTGTAATGTTCAACTCAATTTCAATGCGGCGATACTCGCCTCCTTTTTCTGTTTTTGGATGTTCGTAGGCACCGATGCTGATTGGTACACCCATGAAACCGAGTTGTTGGGCAACCGTCCAGGCGCGAGCAATTCCTAGCTCCATATTGCTTTTTAGGGATTTGGTGATTTCGCGAGTCGTCACTTTATCTTCTACATTGTCGCCAAGGAAGTGCGTAAATGGAGTGCCTTCTGGAATGTCCAAAGACTCTTTGTATCGTGCTCCTTTAAAAGGGTGACCATCGGTATGTCCTTCCAAATAAATGAAGAATTTCTCTTTGCAGCGCATACTTTCTTCGCAATACTTTTGCAACACTTCTCCATCAACCCAAGAGGCAATTTTTTTGTAGTATTCAGGATCACCCATTTTTGCTAAATCAATTTCTTGACAGAGATAGGTGGATATTACATATTTGATTCCGATGTTCCCAAGTGGTGAGTAAACTACTTTTGTTTCACAAGGTTGCTTGTCACTATTGAGTGCACCCTGCATGACACTTGATGATTGTGGACCGAAACGTTCACGCTCTGCATGCGTTTCTTTACGGGCTTTAATCACCAATTCCATATAACGACAGTGGTACACTTTTCCGCGTAAGCGCAATACTCTACAAGCCAACTCTTCGTCAAACTCTAGTTCTTTTTCTTTTTGAAATTCATCGATCTTATCAAGGAAACGTTCGCCCTCTCCGCATGCATCGAAATGACCTTTGATGACCCATGACTTGACTTGCGCAATTGGATCGCAATAGGTTTCTACTAAGTCAATTCCGTTTGGAATGGTATCGTTGTTGGCTATAAATTCTGTCCACTGTTCATCCAGTGCTTCTATCTCTTTGTGATTATTTCTCGACGCCATGAAAAGCTCTTCGAACTCACCTAGGGTTTCCTCACTCAAGTCAGGGTCTTGTTCTTTTACTATGTCGCCAATTCGCTCCAACATCACTACCCCACTATCACAAAGATGCACCATACCGACCATCACGTAAGCTTTGATGCGATCTTCGATTTCACAATATTCGTAACCAAAATCAATTTCACCTTTTAATGTATTCGTTGGCACAAACTCTTTCCAAGATTTATTCAACACAGCAACATCACCGTTGTACTTTCCAACTTCTTCTTCTAGCCATGCTAACTTTTCTTTTACATCTTTATCTAGTTTTGGATTGCTAGCCGAACGCAACTTGATGATCTTCTTTAACATCTTATCTCCTTTGTTACAGATGTCGGTTGCCCCAACTAAAATGGCCGCTTTGATGGTCGGTACTGGATTACATTTAATCAGTGGAAGCTCTTCTTCGAAACCTGGAGATTCATCTGTTTTTATAAACTCAGCCCAAGCTTTGTCCAACTTTGGAAGCGTTTCGTAAAGCGACTTCATTTTATCTACTTCTTTTTTCAAACCTTCTACATCGTCTATTTTTAGCGAAGTTCGTTCAGCCAAAGCTAGTACTCTTTTTTCGAAAATTTCTTTTGCTTTTGCTTCATTACCGTTGCAATAATGTGCCGCGACCATCATGTAGTTTGTTTTGGCTAGTGTTCCTTTTTCACAAACACGGAGGGCATCTTCTTGTGCTTCTAATTCTTCTAAGGTTACATTTCGCTTACGCAAAAAACGTTTCCATAATTTATCAATCGCGTGATAGGCTTTGATTTTTACGTCGAGGTCTTCATATTTTTCTTTGAAGCCTGGGATGGTTTTATATTTCGTTTCACCGACTGAAGCAACATCTTCCATTCTATTTTGAGCGGATCGTAGATCGCCACTACAGAAATTAGTATTGGCATACATCAACGCCCATTTTGCAAAATCAACGGGTTGATCTTTTGGTGGTTTGGTTAGTTTGGAAATATTGGATGTTTTTTCGTTCGCCAAAAATTCTTTCCAGGTGTCTTCGAAGTTGACGAACTGGGCAGTGGCGCTAGAAAAAGCAAAGGCAAGGCAGATCATTAGGGAAAAAAGAACGCGTAGATTTAATCTCATGATAATCGTTTGTGATTGTTTTGTCGACAAAAGTAGTATGTTTTGAAGCTATACGAGAAACCGAAGATAGTTTTTAATAAGTTTCTTACAAAAGAACGAAATAAAGTACTCTTTGTGTTGACTATTTTTGTTAATTATTTTGTAAAAATGGTGGCACTCAACCTTGGGTTAAACACATAGGAATATAGGCTCTCTTCTTTTGGCGACACTCGACCTTGGCTTGAAACACATAGAGATATAGGTTTATAGGTTGCTCGTCTTT
>CALGLS010000385.1 GCA_937959375.1 uncultured Saprospiraceae bacterium | reverse complement strand
TTTAATTGCAAATCAATGTTTTATGAACCTCGCGTCCAATTTTAGAATTCAGTTAGCTCGCTAAGCTCATTAAAAAATTGTTAGCGAGAACCATAAACTCTTGATTTTCATAGGAAACTAAATTTAAACATGCTCTTAATCAAACCCTGGATGCTCCATTTTTTTATACTGTTGGAGGTTGGAGCTGGAAGTGGGAGGTTCACCCGACCGCGGAGCTCCGCATCTGATCTACGTTAGCGGGAAAACTTCCGACCTCCTGCTTGCCACTCCCAACTTCTAAATAAAAATCACTATTTTCACTTCATGGCCAAATTAAAAAAGAAACTAACCCTCTATGGTTTGACGATGGTTGCTGTCGGTTCCTGTATCGGATCGGGGATATTTCGATCGCCTGGGCAGGTGGCTGATGCAGTACCAAACCACACTTTAGTACTAGCCGCCTGGTTGCTTGGTGGTGTGATTGCTTTGACGGGAGCGCTTACCTTTTCAGAATTGGGAGCTATGTTTCCTCGGGCTGGAGGAGTATATGTATATCTCAAAGAAGCCTATGGCAACTTTGTAGGATTTTTATATGGTTGGGTAATTTTGTTGGTGGTGAATACAGGAGCACTAGCAGGACTATCGATTACGTTTGCAGATTATATGACCGCGTTTTTCCCAATGGATCATACAGGACGAGTTTTGTTAGCCTCATTGACCATTATTTTTCTTACCGGAATAAATGTAATTGGTGTCAATATTAGTCAGGTGTTTTCCAATCTATTTACCACTTTGAAGCTACTTGCTATTGCAGGAATTATCATTGCAGGCTTTTATTTTTATGATGCCTCAAAAGTTAATCTCGATTTTTCAATGGCAACCATTCCAGAAAATCCAATTAGAGGAATGTTGATTGCATTGATTGGCGTTTTATGGTCGGTAGGAGGGTGGCATCATGCCTCTTATTTATCTGGAGAAGCGATCAATGCAAAACGAGATGTGCCACGAGCCATGATTCTTGGGGTGTTGACTGTTACAGTAACGTATATTTTGGTAAATCTGGCTTACATGATGTTATTGCCATTGGATGCTATTGCAGCGTCGGATAAAGTTGCTGGAGATGCCGTAGGGACGATCATACCTTTTGGAGGAAAACTCATGGCCATTGTAATTGCTTTTTCTGTTTTCGGAACCATCGGAATTTATACGATGTCTGCACCACGTGTTTATTTTGCTATGGCAAAAGATGGCATCTTTTTCAAATCACTTGCTAAGATACATCCCAAATATCAGACACCAGCCAATGCAATGATTGTACAAGCCGTTTGGGCTATTTTTCTTTTAGTACTTTGGGGGAAGTTTGAAGACCTCATTTCTTATGTTACGTTTATGGACATTATGTTTATGACCATGGCAGGAGTTGCTATTTTCATTTTTAGAAAAAACAAAAAAGATGTGGAGCGTCCCGTTCGTGCCTTAGGTTACCCTATTGTTCCAGCCATATTTATTCTTATTTCGACTGCTTTTGTGATTAGTACTTTCTTTGGTAAACCTCAGCAAGCATGGGGAGGATTATTTGTTTTGGCAATTGGTTGGCCGGTATATTATTACTTTCAAAAACTAAAAGAAGAGTAAGGAGAAATTTCACTAAGTATTTCACTCATTTTGAGTCAACTCAACTCCAAAAAGAAAAGTGCCCAGACATTATATCTGAGCACTCTTTTTATCTTTAAGAATAATTGCGAATATTACTTCACAATCGTTACTTCAATTCTACGATTAGCCGCACGTCCTTCTGCAGTATCATTAGTTGCAGTAGGAGCAGTAACACCGTAACCTTTAACAGAAATACGGTCTGCAGCAACACCTAGCTTAGTAAGCATAGCTTGTACAGAAGCAGCACGCATTTTTGAAAGTTCCATGTTCTTCTCAGCGTTACCAGTATTATCAGTGTGACCACCAACTTCAATTTTGTAGTTAGGGTAAGCCTTTAATACTTGAGCAAGGTTTTGAACCTCACTTGCAGAAGATGCAGTAATGTTAGCAGAACCTGTAGCAAAGTTTAGATTTTTGAAAGCTACTTTTTTACCAATAAGGTTACCACCAGATTTGAACATGTTATTCAAACCTTCACCAGCAGAACCTGCAGCAAATTTAAGACCTTCAACAGCTTTTCTTGCAGTCGCAGTTGCAGCATCAAGAACACCACCAGCAGCATCAGCTACAGCACCTGCAGCGTCTCCAGCAGCACCAGCTACAGCGCCAGCAGCGTTACCAGCTGCATCAGCAGCAGCACCTACAGCGTTTCCAGCAGCGTCAACTGCAGAACCAGCAACATCACCTACAGCACCAGCTGCATCACCAACTGCACCTGCAGCAGCACCAGCAACATCACCTACAGCGCCAGCAGCATCTCCAACTGCACCAGTTGTTTTGTTTACCATATCACCAGCAGCATCAGTCATGCTAGTGCCGTTAAAATAAGCCCATGCACCAATAGCAAGAGCAGCGATTACAGCAATAGGTAAAATCTTGCTAAGCATAGACTTTCCTTCGCTAGCAGCAGCGGCAGCAGTTGCAGTTGCTGCGTTAGCTGTGTTACCTACTCCAGCAGCTACTTTACCAGCAGCACCTTTTAAGTTATCGCCCAAACCGGCTAAGCCAAGAAGGCTACCCATTCCAGCAGGAGCAGCTTTAGCAACGTGGTCTTTTTGACCTGCTAGCAAGTCCATTAAACCTTTTGCGTTTAAGCCACCGCTTTTTACTTGCTTACCGATCATTCCGATTACCATCGGAGCAGCAAGTCGAAGCATTGAACCAACAGGGCCCTTACCCATGCCAGTTACGTTCATGATCATGTCGGTAATAGCTTGTGTTTTGTTCCCCATCAAAAAGTTGAGGACAGTACCACCTGTGTTCATTAAACCATTTGAAGACTCACCGCCTCCAAGTAAAGAACCTAGGTTGTCAAAGATTCCGCCGTCATGACCACCGTCATTTAGCATGTTCATAAGTCCAGCAGCTCCGCTAGAACTTGATCCTTTTGACATAACACTTCCTAAAATTGTTGGAAGAATAGCTCCCATCGCAGAAGACGCTTTTGATTCGTCTGCACCTACGAGTTTACCGATTTGAGACATCGCAGCACCGCCTAACTGGCTTTGCAGCATGTCTAATAAATTAACAGCCATAATTGTCTGATTTTGAATTGATTAATAGTTGAAAAAGTATGTTTAATGTCTTATTAATTTCTTATGTAGATGGGATAGTAAGACTCAAAAGTATATCTATTTGAGCTTATATAATAACGAAAGGTTATATTTTTTAAGAATTCCTTAACATTTGAAATGGAAAAATGGGAAAAGGAACTTGCTGAAAATGTTTTGGTCATAAAGTCTTGGTCTTATGTCTTGTTTCGATAATAAGACGACATTTGCTGAAAAAGTAACTTAAAAGGTCGGTTTATTGTTGAATTATATATGTTTTCCCTTAGAACGGGCCCAAAAAGCAGCTAAAGCAAAGGCAGATATCAAATGCCAGATACCCCACCAAGCGGCAATGATTGCCATTCCGCCAAGTCCATCAAAGAAATTGAAAATTAGAATCAACGCTAAACCAGAATTTTGAATACCTGTCTCAATAGAGATCGCTCGTGAATCGTATTCTGATAATCGGACGCTACGCGCAATCCCATAACCCATCGCAAGGGCAAGTGTATTGTGCACCAACACTATCCAAAAGACGTGATAAACATGCGCTACAATGTTGTCCCAATTCCCTAAGGTTGCAAATACGACGAAACTCATAAAGATTAGAATAGAAATATTGCGAACGGTTGTTTTTATCTTGTTTGTGAAGTTTTCAAAACGATTATTCAAAAACATACCAATTGCCAGTGGAACGACGATTAGGTTAAAAATAGTCTTAAACATTTCGGTTGGACTTACTTCTAGATTTTGTGGTAAACTTTCAATCGATGGAATAAAACCTGACCAAAAATAAAAGGCCATTGGTGTAATAACTATTGCTCCTATTGTAACGACAGATGTTAGGGTAACGGATAGTGCTGCATTAGCACCCGACAAATGAACTGCAAAATTAGAAACATTACCTCCTGGGCAAACACCTATAAGTACCATCCCCATCGCAATACTAGCAGCCGGATCAAAAAGATATACCATGCCAAGGGTTAATAGTGGCAATAATAACAACTGGCAAGTCAATCCAGTGATCACCGCTTTTGGTTGAGTTACGATTCTTTTAAAATCAGAAATACGAATGTCAAGAGCTACACCGAAGACTAAAAATGCGAGACATATATTTAATAATATGAGTTGGTCGGCACTAAAATTTATTTTTACTAGATCTATTGCATCCATAATGAGAGCAAAATAGTAAATTTAGCGAAGAAAGTGAGTTGGCAAACATTAAAGCTTGTTGTACTGACTTTATTCGGAATTTATTATTCAAATTGGTTCTTTGACAAATCCCGTGGTATAGCCCAATGATAAAATAAAATCAACGTTTCCTTCGGTCACTTTTGCTTTCATTTTAACATTGGCCACGGGATTTGTCAAAGAACGTCAAATTTTTAACAACTTCATCGTTTTCATACAAAGCTTACGTTTATGCAAAAAAAAGTTAACTGGGGTATATTAGGACTAGGGCATATTGCTCATAAATTTGCAGCAGATTTAAAGTTAATTCCTAATGCAACCTTACATGCTGTTGCATCGACATCTGGTGTGCGAGCTCAAAATTTTGCGGCACAATATGATGCGGTACATTATTATGGATCTTATGAAGAAATGATGGACTGTCCTGATTTAGATGTTGTTTATATTGCTACACGGCATCCTCGTCATCACAAAAACACTTTGTTGTGTTTGAAAAATAAAATTCCGGTTTTGTGTGAAAAACCATTTGCCATGAACGGGGGAGAGGTAGAGGAAATGATAGCTGCAGCAAAGTCGAATCAGACTTTTTTAATGGAAGCACTTTGGACACGTTTTTTACCGACTACCAAAAAAGTGTTAGCAATGATTGAAGATGATGTTATTGGTGAAGTGACTTCGGTCAAAGCTGATTTTGGTTTTAAAGCAGCCTTTGATGAATCTGGGCGTTTGTTTAATCAAAACGAAGGAGGAGGAGCTTTATTAGACATTGGAATCTATCCGGTATTTCTTTCTCTTTTACTATTTGGAAAACCAGAAGAAATAAAGGCAATGGCATCGATTGGTAAAACCAAGGTAGACGAAACTTGTCACATGCTGTTTAGATATTCTAACAATAAGATTGCTAATCTTCATGCAACATTGTTGAACGACACCGCAACAGAAGCTTACATATACGGAACCAAAGGTGTCATTCGAATCAATACACGTTTTCATGAGTCGACGAGTGTAACCTTGTTGTTAAATGGTAAGGAGCCAAAAGATATTTTCTTTGAATGCCTTGGTTATGGATATCGTTATGAAGCAGAAGCTGTAATGGAATACTTATTCAAAGATGATATTGAGCATCCTTTGATGCCTCATTCTTTTAGTGTTGATTTGATGGACTTGTTGGATCAGGTAAGAAAAGAAGCGGGTATTTTTTATCCAACGTATGATCGAGTTTAGTTAACAGCATGTTTAAATTTAGTTTCCTATGAAAATCAAGAGTTTATGGTTCTCGCTAACAATTTTTTAATGAGTTTAGCGAGCTAACTGAATTCTAAAATTGGACGCGAGGTTCATAAAACATTGATTTGTAATTAAATGGAAATTTAAACATGCTCTAATATAAATTGTGAATCACAAAAGGGTCTGTCGGTCTGGCACCTTTTCGCCAGACGTGTACAAAGCTCTTTATACGTATGCTCTGTTGTAGAAACTTTTGTTTTCTTTTGTTCCTTTTGTGGTTTAAAAAAACGGTCGAAGAAAATTTTGTCCTTGGTTCTGCTAGCTAATCCAACAGATTTAAAAATTATTTTTATTAAGCAACAACGAATAAACCACTTAATTAAAGTTTAAGGTTAACCCCAAAATCAAATTCTACATCTACAAGTCCAAAAATTTCTGCTTCGCCAGAGACTTCTCCCCGGAGTAGACTGGTGTCAAAATAGTAAGTAAGGTCACCTCTTAATCCAAGATGGAGTGCATTGATATCACCAAATGGGCACAAGGCTCCGGATAGACTAACACCAATATCTACTGAAGAGTCGAAGAAGACTCCTGCTTTTATAAATTTAAACTCAGGTTCAACTTGAGCATCTGCTCTTACACCCAATTCTGCTCGTGCTCTAAAGAATCCATAACCCGAACAGACACCGTCAATACCAATTTCTGGTGTCTTTAAATTGGCGTACATGCCTAATCCTAAACCTGCACCAACATTGGTTACTTCATTTTTTCTGTTGATATATAACCATCCAAAAGCTCCTGAGCCAACACAACCAGGAACCACTGTTATCTTGTCTTGTTCACTTCCAATATTGAGATCGAATTGGCCCGGACTAATTTGTAGATGCATATTTGCATTAACGCAAACGCCCTTTCTTGCAATCGCTTCTAAATCGGCGATGAAGGTTTCTGTAGAAGCGGTATAAGTTAAACAGCCTACCGTCTGTACCATTGATTTTTTAAAGTCAGTTTCCCCCGGTGCATTTCCAAAACCGCCTTCAAGTTGCAAGCCAATTTGTTTGAGCTTATACGTATCGTCAAAACTGATTTCTAGTGTGCCTTTTGCCTGCGCTAAACGTCCACTGGTCATGGCGTCTTGTATTCCAACCATTAGCATTCCGCCGTAAGAAGTCGTTTCGTCTACTTCGTATTTGACATCAATGGCTTTGGCTATTGGAAGATCTTTTATTTCGGGTACGTCGATGCCAAACTCAGGTAAGTTGAGGTTTAAATTTGGTAATAAACCACGCCAATTGGGTAAGCTAAGTTTTGGAAAGTTAAGACCAGCAAAAACAGTTACCCAATCAATTTCTGGAACGCGTACGATCATTCCACACCAATCTTTATTTGGGTATGCTTCGGTAAGCTCTGACCATTTAATCGTTGGCCCAACTAATTCTAAACTAATGAACTCCTCTTCTGTGAGCATTTTATGTTTTGCAAGCAATGCACTATCTGCTTGAACCTGCTGATCAATTGCAGCAATAACTTTTTTCCAGAGATATTGGTTGACATCACAGAGATCTGGGAAGTCTGGAATGCTTGGTAAATTGAATGCAATATCACCCCAGTTTATTCCCGGAATCTTAGCAACAATACTGCACCAATCTGCTCCAGGGAATAGCAACTCAATTTGACTATAGCTTAAGTTTGGATACGTTGCTTTCACCATTGGCCAATCTACGTTTGGTATTTCCTTACCCAAATGATCATAGTCTGGATCAGGTAAAGCAGAGAGTACTGATTTGAAAGCAGGTCTATCAAGTCTACAGAAAAGTTTCGACAGATCAGGCCATCTCAAATTATCAAAAATGGTATTTAAATCAATGTCGGTCATGTTTTCAAAATGAAACTTTGGATCTACAGTCGTTGTTTTAGGCTTCAATGTGCAGGAGCTATTCATTCCCTTGCTCATGTCATGATTCATATGGTGGTAGACCCGGCCTCTTAATTCAACGATCTCTATTTTACCTAATTTGATGCCCACTCTTTGACCCGGTATCTTTTTATTGGTGCTTAACGTTTTACCTTTTACTTTTGCACCAAACTTTTGTAAGCGCGTATTCTTTGCACTACTTTGCGCAGCGTTTTTATCGTCTTTGTCAGCAGCACCTGCAGCAATACCTGCTTCTACAAACCAGTAGCCGACCCCCTGTTTATTACCAACTAATACTTTTGCATCAAGTGCAAACGGTTTTGGCTTCTTGATTTTTGCTTTTATTTTTCCATAAAAAGCATTACCCCAAGTTGGATCATCGCGAAGAGACACAATTCTACCATTTACTTCTGCAGCTGGAGTCTTGATTTTTATCATAATGAATAATGGTATTTTCTCTTCATTTACCATATCTACTAAACCGGAATCGGTATATTTTTTTAACCAACTTGGAGTGGAGGGGTTAAGACCTGTTGCTCCTTTTTGCTCGGCAGAAACCATATTAAATTTAGGAGGATTGGAAGGACTGGTGCCAGAAATACCGGCTTCAGAATCACCTAAAATAATACTTCCAATAAAACCGAAGGCGTAGGTTCCATCATTCATGCCGGCGCTGAGACTATCGATGGTGACGTCATAAGTTCCTGCGTATTCTCCTTCTACGTTGGTGACTCCTTTACTGCCGTTTGGTGTTTTGAAACCGAAATTTCCATTCCCCCATATATTCAGATCAGTAACACCAGGTAAATAAACTTGTATCGCGTTCCAATCTAAATCCGCTACTAAATTAAGTCGGTTATTATTTTGGAAAACGGCTTGCTGTGGTTTCATAACTAAGCGGTACTCTGGACGATCATCATTGAAAATAACTTCTCTCGTAGATAAGTCTTCATCCAAGAAACCAGTTTTTACGGACTCGTTGTCAATTGGTACCGT
>CALGLS010000384.1 GCA_937959375.1 uncultured Saprospiraceae bacterium | reverse complement strand
GCGGGGCAAGCAACTGTTGAAGTTTGCTTGGATCAAGCGACTACTTTACCAGTTACGGTTGACTTCGCTACGGACAATGGTTCAGCTATTGTTGGATCGGATTACAACGAGGAGAACGGTACGCTTACTATTCCTGCTGGTGAGACTTGTACGGAAGTTACTGTAGAAATTTTAGATGATACTACTCCGGAAGATACCGAAGCTCTTTTCGTTAACTTGACTAACCCGAATAATTCTACCATCGCTGATCCTTCTGGTTTGATCACCATCTTGGATTCGGATGTGATTATTCCTGGTATCTCAATCTCGGATGTAACGGTTCAAGAGGAAGTGGGGCAAGCAACTGTGGAAGTTTGCTTAGATCAAGCGACTACTCTACCAGTTACGGTTGACTTCGCTACAGACAATGGTTCTGCTATTGTTGGATCGGATTACAACGAGGAGAACGGTACACTTACTATTCCTGCTGGTGAAACTTGTACGGAAGTTACTGTAGAAATTTTAGATGACGCTACTCCGGAAGATACGGAAGCTCTTTTTGTTAACTTGACTAACCCGAATAATTCTACCATCGCTGATCCTGCTGGTTTGATTACCATCTTGGATTCAGATGTGATTATTCCTGGTATCTCTATCTCGGATGTAACGGTTCAAGAAGAAGCGGGGCAAGCAACTGTGGAAGTTTGCTTAGACGAAGCTACTACTCTACCAGTTACGGTTGACTTCGCTACAGACAATGGTTCTGCTATTGTTGGATCGGATTACAACGAGGAGAACGGTACACTTACTATTCCTGCTGGTGAGACTTGTACGGAAGTTACTGTAGAAATTTTAGATGATGCTACTCCAGAAGATACCGAAGCTCTTTTCGTTAACTTGAGTAACCCGAATAATGCTACCATCGCTGATCCTTCTGGTTTGATTACTATTTTGGACTCAGATCCAGATTGTGATCTATTAGAAATTACTGCTGTAACAGTTAATCCGAATTGTGATGGATTTACAACAGGAAGTATTGAATTAACAGTAAGTGGTGGATCTGGTAACTATAGCTTCGAATGGAGCAATGGCGAAACAACTCAAAACATTTATAGCTTATTTGCTGGAACATACGCTGTAACAGTAAGTGATGTAAGTGGCTGTGTTGCTAACGCAACTTATTCAATCACAAGCCCAGCTCCAATTGGAGTTGAAGGTAACGTAACTGATGTTACTTGTTTTGGTGGAAATGATGGTTCGATAACCGCAATTGTTAGTGGAGGCGTTGGACCATATACATACCTATGGAGTAACGGTGAAACTACAGCAACCATTAACAATCTAGAAGCAGGACTTTACAGTGTAACTGTAGACGATGTTAACCTATGTAAAGGTTTAGCAACGATCAATGTCAGTCAACCATTTACAGGGATTTCTGTAACTGCATTAACTCAAAACATTTCATGTAATGGAAGTAATGATGGAGCAGTTGATATCTCACCAGTTGGTGGTACGGCGCCCTACTCTTTTGCATGGAGCAATGGCTCAACAAATGAGGACATCAATAATTTAGAAGCAGGTACTTATGCTGTAACTATTACAGATGCAAACGAATGTTCTACTATTTTAGAATCTGAAATTGTAGCGCCAACTGAAACTACTTCTTATGAAACTGAAGCGTTTATTTGTATCGGAGCTTTAACTAGTTTCACTGCTGAAGATGAAGGACCAGGAGCTGTTTACAAATTTTATTTCTGGAATGGCCCAACAAATAATTCTACTTACTTAGGAATGGTTGAAGGATCAACTCCAAGTTACATGTTCAGTTCTGCTGGCCAAAAGCTTGTACGACTAGATGTCGTAACTGCTGCAGGATGTGAATTGACATACGAATCTATTGTAACTGTTTTGGGAGCTAACGATCCTAACTGTATTACTTGCGATAATGTAAGTTCAGGTGGTAGCATTGAAGGTGACGAATCAGCATGTGGTCCAATAGATACTGAAACAATTTTAAACACAGCGCTTCCATCTGGAGGTAGCGGTAACTTAGAATACCTTTGGATGATGAGTGATCAGCCTACTCCACCGACGAGCATCAACGATGCAAATTGGGAAGTTATTCCAAATACATCTGGTGATTCATATTCTCCAGGTACGATTAACAGTACTAAGTACTATGTAAGACTAGCTAAACGAGTAGGATGTTCAGATTGGATGATGGGTGTTTCGAATGTTGTAGCAAAGGTTGTGATTGGTGATGCGATTGTTCCTTCGTTCACAGCGGAAGAAACAATTTGTGCAGCTGGATGGATGGATTACATTGCTTCTAATCACGGACCTGGAGCAGTTTACCAATGGTACTTCTTCAATGGTCCTACGACAAACTCAACTTACTTAGGAAATAGAGAAGGTCTTGAAGTTGAGTTCCAGTTTACATCTGCAGGAGACAAACTAATTCGTTTGTATGTAGAAACGGCAGAAGGTTGTTCAGCTACCGTTGACCAACTAGTACATGTATTACCAATGGGAGACCCTGAGTGTTCAGAAGGATTTGTTCAAAGTTCGTTTGATTTTGAATTAGGAATCAATGACTACGATGAAATCATTTTAGACTGGACGACAGGCAATGAAGGAATCAATGTTTATTACGAGGTACAACATTCATTAGATGGTATCGATTATGAAATAGTTGAAACATTAACAGGAAAGGAGACAGCAACGGCTGAATACAAGTTTGTACATGATTCACCATCGTTTGGAATCAACTACTACCGTATCAAGCAGTTTTATGCAGATGGTAACTATAATTTCTCAATGGTAAAAGAAGCAGTTCTTAAATTCTCAGATAGCAGTACGGGTAAAGTATTCCCGAATCCAGCTGAGAATGAGACTACTCTATTGATGTCTGAGCCATTCCAAACTGAGACTACTATTGAAGTTACAAGTGCTGCAGGTCGAACACTGGAATTGATTACAGCTCCAGCAGGTACAAGTGAGGTTAGAATCAATCTGTCAAATTACAGAGCAGGATACTACTTCATTTATACCAACGAACAAGGTTACCGTAAGTTAGTCAACAAGGTACTTAAGGTGGTAGACTAGAAGAAAACAGAGTGCGATACGAATGCACTTAATGATAATCGAAGGCTGCTGGGTTTCCCAGCAGCCTTTTTTATTGGAATTTCAAATACAGAAATCAATAAAAGCTGCTAACCAATAAAGCACCAAAATCCTTAATTTATTGGTATTGAGTTAAAAGGCGAATTTAAAGATTGAAAGATAAATTGATAAAAAGCAGCTTTATATTCAATTTTATCAATATATGTTGGCATTATTATTGAAACTTTAACATTTTCTAAAAGCACAGGTAAATACAGGTACTTCTAGGGGGAATTCAAGAAAAATCTACATATAATAAAGCAAAACGTCACAGATATGATGTTACTAGTCTTGCATCAAATCGTCTTTAGGTTGTATCTTGTATAGGAACATTGAAACCGATTTAGTCAATTTATAGGTTATCGAGGTAAAAGGTTCAAAATTAGAACATATCAAAAAACAATGAACAGAAAGAAAACCTAAGTGTTTTCATCAACCCTCAATCGCCAAACAACAAAGACTTAAACAAATTTATCCCAATGAATATTAAAAACATCTTAGCCTTTTTGGCGATAATGTTTCTACATTTATCTGCCCAGGCGCAAATCATCAAACAAGTTGAGGATTCTTCTGATGGATTAACGACAGTCGTTATCAAGGAAGAAAATGAAAGTGATATTGACATTCTAAATAGTCAATTTGATCTGGAAGAAATGGGCATGCACCAAGTAGTCCGTATTACTACAGGCGGCAATGCTGTGGTTGATACGCCAACACCTCAGGTTCCAGAGCAAGCACCAAATGTAGTTCCAGAAGAAGTAAAAGAAGAAGAATTAATCTTTGCTAAAGTTGAAGAACCAAAGAAAGTTCAACAAAAAAAGAGCGTAGCGAAGCAGGTCGTAAAAAAAGAAACTAAGAAAGAAATTACTGAAGTAAAAACGAATGATTCAACAAGTTCGAATAATGCAACAACAGTTAAAAGTTCAAATCGCAGAACTGCGTTCAAACCATATTATTCTAAAAAAAGATTCAAGAAAAAGAAAAGAAAGAAGCGTAGTAAACGAAGTAAAAAAAGGGGTAGTTGTTATCGCTTTTAATTAAAGAAGTTGTTTTAGAGCATGTTTAAATTTCCATTTAATTGCAAATCAATGTTTTATGAACCTCGCGTCCAATTTTAGAATTCAGTTAGCTCGCTAAACTCATTAAAAAATTGTTAGCGAGAACCATAAACTCTTGATTTTCATAGGAAAC
>CALGLS010000383.1 GCA_937959375.1 uncultured Saprospiraceae bacterium | reverse complement strand
TGGGGATTGAACTGGTAGAATGGAGGCCCAGGATAAGACGAATTTTTTATGAGTGGCATGAATGTTTTTTAGATTTTTTAAATCTCCTTAATTGAGTTGCAAAACTACAAAGCATTTGTTAATAGCGGATTGATTCGAAATATTTTTTTGCTTGGTGTGTAAACTCTTTTGTTGGAATGTAAGTTTTTGCTAATTTGATGTGATTTTTCTATCGTGTTTTTCTATCGTGGTTTTTCACCACAAAGGGGTATAGGTATATAGTTGCTCGTCTTTGGTAGTGAATTGTGTTAGAGTCCACATAGATTTTTCGCTTTGCTTAAAATTTGAGACGCTTTGCTTTTGTGGGCGTTTGGTAAACTTTCAAAGTTTGCTAAACGTTTGGTTTGACTTAGGGACTAGCTAGCTTCTATCGTGTTTTTTTACCACAAAGGAGTATAGGCATATAGTTGATCGTATTTCGTGGTGATTTGTGTTAGCGTCTACATATATTTTTCGCTTTGCTTAAAATTTGAGACGCTTTGCTTTTGTGGGGCGTTTGAATCACTGAACATTTTTATCAATAAATTACAACTCATTTTATGCAAAAGACAGAATTGGAAAAAATGTTAGCAGGTGATCTTTACAAGCCAAATGACCCAGAATTGATGGCGATGCGGAAGCGTTGCAAGCAACTTTTTTATAAGTTTAACCATATGCCATATGAAGATCGAGAAAGAGGGGATCACCTGATAAAGGAATTGCTGGGGAGTACAAGGGATAAGTTTGAAATATTAGCGCCTTTTTATTGTGATTATGGCGCACATATCCATATTGGTGAAAACTTCTTTTCTAACTTTAATCTAACGATTTTGGATTGCGCAGAGGTTAGAATAGGCGATAATGTGATGTTTGGGCCTAATGTTCAGCTTTATACTGCTTATCACCCTCTAAATGCCGTTGAACGTAATAAAGGGCCTGAATTAGCTGCTCCCATTACAATTGGTAATAATGTCTGGTTTGGAGGCGGTGTGATTGTCTGTCAAGGGGTTAATATAGGCGATAATACTACAATAGGTGCTGGTTCTGTAGTGATTAAGGATGTTCCTCCCAATGTTTTTGCTGCTGGAAACCCTTGTAAAGTCATTCGAACACTATAAAATAGGGATCGCAAAGGCCTCTAAAAATCTCGAGAAAACGATATAAATCAAGGGTTTAGGAAACAATTAATGGTTTTTGTACGTTATATGTAGTGTATGAAAATTGAGAAAGAGTTACGAAACTTATATTAACACAACAATCCTAAGGTCAGGCTATTCTAATCTTCTCCAATCCTGCCATTTTCGTTTACTTTGCCAAATTTTCTTCTCTATTACACCTGAATATTATGATATAACGAATAAAATTCGTTATTTTATCGTTGAATTCAGATTAGATAATCTTGAACCAACTAAATTTATCCTTGCATATGGAAAACGTTGAATTATTTGAAACAGCTATTGCCTGGGCTAAGAAAAAGGGAATCAAATCTATTAAGGCTAACACGGAAAATTACGAAACGCCTTCAAAATTCACCCGTACTGGTGATGGTGAAGACGACGTTATACCTGATATAACTGGTTTGCATTCTACCTCAAAATGCTATGTTGAGATTGCTCAAAAAGCTGATGATGTACAGAGAATTGTTTCAAAATGGAAATTATTGAGCCGTATGGCTGAAATAAAAGGTGGTCGACTATACTTGTTGGCACCACGTGGTTCTAAGGCTTTTACTGAAAAGCTAGTCGAAGCACACAATCTCAACGCTAGAGTTGAGAGTCTGTAGTTAGTTTAGGCTAACTGCACCAATCATAAAGAATTGATTCACTTCATTTGAACAATCAATGCTTTTCAGTTGCTTTAAGGGAAAAAGCAATCTTGTTATTTTTTAATTACGGAATTCCCAACCGTAACTTTATATTTTATTATGAGGAGTTCTAAGAAATTCGATTACGGAGTTGGTAAGTATTATTTAACTATCAATTCTATTCCAAACAACATAACCCTTTCAAGAGACACTGCCGACACCGCTTTGTATATCTACAACAAGTACAACGATGTAGGAAAGCAAATTGAGTGGCTAGGAAAGTGGAATGGCAAAAAATTTGAAGAAAACAATCTGCCAAAAGAATTGGAGAAAAAGAATAAATAAAAGATTAGATCTGATATAAGATTTTAAATCGTACATTAATCCCGAATTTTGAATAACCATTCATGATTCGGGATTTTGTAATTTTAGCACTGTGGTTATTTTTAAATGCTTACGTAAGTTCTCTTCTTACTTCCTTTAATTTGATAATTATGACAAAGCAAATCTCCAAACTAGCAATCTTCTTTTGTGTTATTTCTCTTTTATGCCTTTCGGCAAAATGCAATAACAACAAAAATCCATTGCCACAAAATTCGCCAAAAATCACCTTTGACCTAGATCAGATTGGTAAAGATGGATTAGGTACTCAAGCTGGATCTAAAGTTGCAATCGATTACGAATATTGTATTCCAGCTGAAGAAAAATATGCTGCGATTGTTCGAAAGATTGATCCTCAATTGAAAATTATGAAATCGAGCAGAGGAAGAATCGGTTGTACCAAAAGTCAATGGCTCTGTATGGGAAATACCCATCAAAAAGACTGGCGAAAGATACTGATACAGTTGGCCGAATTAGATTTTGTTGCCCAAATTGACCGCACCTTTTTTGAATAAAATCTTACTTCTTTCTAATTTCAGTGAATTCTTAAGTCGTGACTCAACAAACGCAGGTGTCGCACCTAAAGGCGCTTAACTTCCTTTTATTTCCGATTTTATAAATGTATCGCACCTAAAGGCGCTTTTCGTACTCGCTATTTTGCTACTCACTAAACTCTTTTTTGTAATTACTTAGATGGAGTACATTAAATTGAGTAAAAGCGCCTTTAGGTGCGAAATGTTTGTAATACTACTAAACGGAGATTAATCAAGCGCCTTTAGGTGCGACACCGTCACTTGTTCCATTTTACTTGATTTAGCATCTTTTTAGTAGGAAAACCTTATAATAGAATTCAACAAATCATGTCATGATTTGTGTATACACGGTAGCTGCTGGCAGGCAGGAAGCGGAAGAGATGAACAAAAAGATCATTTCGAAGGCATTTTTGGAGTTTTTAAACAGCTTCTATAATAATTATTTGGTATTTTTGTCTTTCAAGATACCTTTTTTACTTAGGATTTTTTTTAAGTGATTCTTCAAGCTTCTAGCTAATTGTTTGAACCGTAACTTTAAAGAGTTGCTCACAATTGCAAAAGGCTTTCGCTTAAGCGAGATTCCTTCCCTTGTATGCTAAACCTTAAACCCATGAATTTAAACTATTTACGCTTAGTTCTGATCCTTTTATTTGCTAATGTTTCTGTGCTTAGTGCCCAACATTCGGTTGCTAGAGATTGGAATGAAGTTGTACTTTTCGGAATTCGAAATGATTTTGCAAGACCAACCGTACATGCGCGAAATCTCTTTCACAGCTCTGCGGCTATGTATGATGCATGGGCTGTTTTTGACTCTATAGCAGATCCATATTTTTTAGGTCAAACCGTAGATGGCTTTAATTGCCCATTTGAAGGTTTTACAACAAACGAGAATTTGGATGCAGCAAGACAAGAGGCCATTAGTTACGCAATTCTTCGAGTAATCATTCATCGGTTTCAAAATTCACCAAACACCTTTGCCATACAGAACCTTGCTTATGGACAGATGGTGAACTTGGGATATCAACCTTACTTTTCGGGAACAGATTACACTTCAGGAAATCCTGCAGCACTAGGAAATTATATTGGTAATTGTATTATTGATTATGGCTTACTTGATAATTCAAATGAGGTCAATGATTACGCCAACCAATACTATCAACCCATAAATGATCCTCTGATTACAGACTCTACAGGAAACCCATCTTTGGTAGATCCAAATCGTTGGCAACCGCTGACCTTAGCAATTTCAATTGATCAATCAGGAAATCAAACAGATGATACACCTCAGTTTTTAAGTCCAGAATGGGGACAGGTTTCAAGTTTTGCATTGGATGCAAATGACTTGACTATTTATCAGCGAGATTCATATGATTACCACGTTTACCATGATCCAGGAATGCCTCCATTGCATGATACCTCTGCCATGGCTACTACTATGGATGAATACATCTGGGGATTTTCATTAGTTTCTATTTGGTCCTCTCATCTTGATTATACTGATTCTATCATGTGGGATATATCTCCTGCCTCTATAGGTAATGTTCAATCTTATCCAAGCACACTTTCAGATTATCCAAATTTTTATAATCTAGAAGATGGCGGAGATGCAAGCATTGGCCATACTGTGAATCCAGTTACCGGGCAACCGTACCAGCCACAAATGGTTCCGCGCGCAGATTATGCACGTGTACTCGCAGAATTTTGGGCAGATGGACCTGATTCAGAAACACCTCCAGGGCACTGGTACACTATATTGAATTACGTCAATGAGAATCCATTGTTAGTTCGTCAATTTAACGGGCAAGGACCAGTTTTGGATAGTTTAGAATGGGATATAAAAGGATACTTTGCACTAGGCGGAGCCATGCATGATTCAGCGATTTCTGCTTGGGGAGTCAAAGGTTGGTACGACTATTTGAGACCTATCTCAGCGATTCGATATATGGCAGATCTTGGACAATCATCAGACCCAGCCTTGATGTCTTATCACCCTGGTGGCATTCAATTAATTCCAAACTACATTGAGTTAGTTGAAAGCGGTGATCCACTAGCTGGACCTGCTGATGAAAATGTTGGAAAGATAAAAGTCTTTGCATGGCGTGGTCATGAGTATGTAACTGATCCTACTACACAGGTTGCTGGTGTAGATTGGATTTTAGCAGAAAGCTGGTGGCCTTATCAAAGACCTACTTTTGTAACGCCACCATTTGCAGGTTATGTTTCAGGGCATTCTACCTATTCTCGAGCTGCAGCTGAGGTATTGACCATGTTTACAGGTGACGAATATTTCCCTGGTGGAATGGGGGAGTTCGATGCACCACAGGATAACTTTTTGGTATTTGAAGTTGGACCATCTGTAGATGTAACCTTACAATGGGCAACCTATCGAGATGCTTCAGATCAATGTAGCTTATCGCGAATTTGGGGAGGAATTCATCCTCCGGCGGATGACATTCCAGGGCGCTTGATGGGGATGGAAATAGGAGTTGATGCCTTTCACCTCGCAGAGAATTATTTCTACAAAGACGAAGACCAGGATGGTTTTTACAACTATGCTGATTGTGATGACACTGATCCAACAATTTATCCTGGAGCACCTGAATTGTGTGATGGAAAAGACAATGATTGTAACAACCAAACAGACGATGGTCTCACGGTTTATACTTATTACTTAGATGCAGACAATGATGGTTACGGAGATGTAAATATTTCAGCTGATACTTGTCAAACTTTTCCCTTAATAGGTTATGTGGCAAATGATTGGGATTGTAATGATCAAGATCCATCCATCAATCCAGCAGCGATGGAAATTTGTGATGCGATAGATAATGATTGTGATCTTATGGTTGACGATAGTTTGACTTTATTTACCTATTACTTAGATGCTGACGATGATGGTTATGGTGATATTAATATTTCAAAAGATACTTGTCAAAGTTTTCCAATACTTGGTTATGTTGCTAACTCCTGGGATTGTAATGATCAAGATTCATTAGTCAATCCAGCAGCGATGGAAATTTGTGATGCGATAGATAATGATTGCGATCAAATGGTCAACGATAGTCTTCCCGTTTTTAGTTATTTTCTTGATGCAGATAATGATGGTTACGGAGATTCCAATATGATGGTAGATACTTGCCAGGATACACCAATTACGGGCTATGTTGCCAATGATTTAGACTGCGATGATAGTAACGATGCCATCCATCCAGATGCATCAGAAATCTGTGATGGAGTTGATAACAATTGTAACGATGAGGTTGATGATGGACTTACATTGTATGTCTACTATCTTGATGAGGATGAGGATTCTTATGGAACACCAGATTCTTTTGTTGTCACTTGTTGGGAAACTCCAATTATAGGTTTCGTAACTGATAGCACAGATTGTGATGATACAGACTTTGCGATCAATCCAGGGGCTGAAGAAATCATCAACAATGAAATTGATGAAGATTGTGATGGCGAAGATTTGATGGTAGGAGTTCGTGATTTTTCAGAAATGGATCAGCTAAGAATATACCCAAATCCGGTGTTTGATCAATTAAGTATTGAGGCAAATAATAATGAAGATAGATACCTTACCATTGTAAGTTCTGAAGGTAAAATATTGAGAGAAGGAATGTTGTTGAAATTCCAAGAAGGACTTACTAAGGTGGGATTAGAGGAATTTCCGCAAGGTGTTTATTTTTTACTGTTTAGAAATGCCGAACATCAAATGATTGCTACGAATCGAATAGTTAAGATGTAGGATACCTTCACAATAAAAAAAAGCGCCAATGAGAAAATTCATTGGCGCTTTTTTTATCAGAAATACAGAGGGATTAATGTTAAATTTATTCAATGTGATCTAAGTCACATTGAATTTTAAGTTCATAGCTTACTTTCGTTCATTAAGGTGGACGTTTTGATAATTTTATGTGAAAAAGGAATTTGATTTTACATATTGTCACTTTCTTTTATGTAAAAGCAAAAAGGATTTGTACCTTGAGTTTGAGCGCGCGTTATACTGAATGTTAGAAAATATCTTGAATATAAAAAGTTATGAAACAATCTAAACACATCTCTGTAGTTTTAGGCCTAATCTTTATATGTACGAACCTGATTGCTCAGAATTACCAATCTGCGGAGAGCGTTGAATATGACCCTTCTCAAAACAGATTTTTAATCTCAAACGGAAATAATATCCTTGCTCGTGCCAGTGATGGAACCTTATCCTATTTTGGAAATGGGAGTTCATCACACGGGTTAGAAATCCTAGGTGAAAACGTTTTTGGACTTTCAGGAAATATAATGCGAGCTTACAACTTAGAAACAGCTGAAGAGGTAATGTCTATTACTTTATCAGGTGCAGGTTTATTCTTAAATGGTCTTACCTCAGATGGTGTAGAAAATTTATATGCTACAGATTTTAGTAACAGAACAATCTATAAAATTAACGTTGCTGATTTAAATAATCCTACTCAAGAAATTATAGTAAGTAATACCGTGAAAGTCCCAAACGGTATTATTTATGACGGAGCCAATAATCGCTTGATTTATGTTACTTGGTTAAATAATGCAGATATTCGGCAAGTTGATTTGTCTGACAATTCGGTGTCCGTTATTACGACAACTACCTTAGGAAACATAGATGGAATAGATGACGATAGCGCTGGCAATTATTACATTTCTTCATGGAACCCTGATGCTATTACAAAGTATGATTCAAATTTTGAAAATCCAATTACAGTAAGCACACCTGGTTTGAATTCACCTGCTGATATTGGCTATGCACAAGCGATAGATACGCTTGCAATTCCACAAGGAAATTCAGTCGATTATATAGGTTTTGAAGTGGTGTCTCCAACAAAAGAACTAGAGTCATCAAAATACGGATTAACTGCTTTCCCAAATCCAGTTGTTGCTTCGAGTTGGATACAATTTGAGCTTGAACATAATAGTGTGGTTGACTTGATTCTATATGACATGAATGGGAACTTAGTTCATAAACTTATTGAAGGGCAGGTAATGACAGGGCAACAAAAAGTTTTGCTTGCTGGCCTTGATCTTTCAGCAGGTATATATACCTGTTTTCTTAAAGTATCTACTAAATCTTCTAAATTAAATACCGTAGATATCGGATCTATTAATATTTTTATTGAATGATATCTTTCATAATTCACAAGGTTAACACAGTGATTGAAATTGAGTTAACTGTTGCATTCTGATAGAAATTGTTTGTTTTTTTCTCTTGCTAATATGCCTTAAATCGAGCTAGACTTCATCTTTATTAATAGAATAAGTTTAGTGAGCTTGCCTGAAAAATTAAGGCAACTACATCTTTCTTAATTACTAAGAAGATAATGTATTTCTTTTTATACCTCCTTGCATTTAATTATTGATTGTAGTGTCATTACAATTACTTAATTTGGAGTAGTATGTTTTTTCCTGCAAGCTAATTTTATTGTATCTCAAATTGTAATGTTATGAGTTTAAATAAAGTGATTATAATGCTGATTTGTATTTGTGGTTTTCTGAGTAGCTGTGAGAAGCCACAGAAAATGAATGGAGAAATAGTTGTGTTAGAAAATTTGTTGATTAAAAAAACAACGGAAATTCAGAAGTTAAGAAATAAAGCCAAAGAGCGATTTGCTGATTATGATGGTATGCTTGTACACTTGGTTTTTTTTGATCTTAAAAGTGATTTAAAAGAAAGTGATATTGAACAATTTACGAATGTAATTGAAAGCTTTAAAGAGATAAAATCTATTGAAAAAATAATTTATGGAGAATTCCTTGACGTTGGTGATGCAAGATCAATGGATGATAAGGAACTGGTAATACAATTGATATTTAAGGATGTTAAGGCTTTGGAATCTTATCAACTAGACTCTATACATTTAAAAGCAAAAAAGAAACTTAAACCATTTCTTGCAAGCGCTCCTGTTACTTATGATTATAAAGTCGCAGAATAAATTAATAGATGTGGTTCGATTTTTCTTAATCAAAGTTTAACAACAACCTGCTTTGTCGAAAGGGGAGAAGTGATACTCTAGTTTGAGAAAAAGTATTTTCAGTTGGTGACTTTCTTCTTTGAAAAAAAAGCAGCAATAATTGCATAAAGCATTCCCGGTATAAAAAGTGAGGTGAAGCAATTAGAAAGAAACACTTTAAAGTTGGTGAGAGATGCTCTTATCTCTTCGCTAGAAGCTTGCTCCTCTAATTCAATCGCAATTTCATCCGTGTCAAAACCAAATATCTTTCCTGCAAGGTCGATTATTCCTGCGGATCCTTCTATCGCAAGGTCTACTAAATGAGGATTGTTTTTCATCATAATATACCAGAAGAAATTGAAAATAAAAGTGGCGACTGCAAAGGTGGTAAAAGCAGGAATAAAGGCTTCTCCAAAACCTAAACCATTATTATAGTTTTTACGCTCTTGCCGCCCTGCCCGAATCATAAAAAACAGGTAGGTCGCCATGCTGATCAAGCCAGAATATAATACATTGAAATTAAGCGGAGGGTTCACTGCGTTGATTACTAAAAACAAAACGATTGAAGTAACAGCAAGTAAAAGCCCATTTGTCAATCCATTTTTCATGATTTAATTTTTAATTATTTTCCAAAATGGAATATTAAAAATAGTATGGTTGATGGAATCTTTAAAATTCTTATCATACAATGAGCGATCTAAGCGAAGCGTATGTTCTCCCAATTCTAAACTATCAATCGGAAAATAACAAAGCAGTCCTTTCTCATTTAAGTTTGGATGTTTGTAAAATTTACAACTTAGCTCATGATTAATTGATCTCCCATCAATTGAGATTTGATTGGCATCCATCAAAGCCTTTTTTATATTATTAAATTTATCTTCTTCCGCAATCTTTATTTTATTTTTCCAATAGGTACGAACACTGTCAATATGCATATCCCAATAGTCTTTTTGGTCCGTCGTCTTGTCTCCATATTGACCATGGTTCATGCCTGCTAAAAAAGGATTCGTTTCACCTTTAATCGTATCCACCTGACCTAGTGCCGCCCGTTCTGCTTTTCTAGTTCGGATAGCTTTTAGTACTGCTTTTGTTTTTTGTCGTTCTATTTTTTGAATTAAACTATCTGTATGTGAGTTGCCAAACATTCTATGATTCAAGCCAGAATTTCTGTAAGGTGTAATTCCATATTTATAAGTAAGTAATTTTTCATCTGAGCTTTTCTGTCTTAAAAATAATTGGCCATGTGATCCGGTAAACTCACGACTAGCAAGACTGATAAATCGAATTTGATAGTTACTACTAATACCAATTTCTCCATCTAAATTTCTTTCATCATCGTATAAGTTTTTACTAACAATATGCTTTGAAAAACTTTCATATTCACTATCCTTATAATCAAGCGAAGGGAAGTGAGGAGTCCCTTCTAAAAAGAAATTCGGTAAGATGATCGTAATTCCTAAAACATAGGGAAGTGAAAACCAAAATAATCGACGAGTATATTTATAGTCAATGAAGTTGTAAAGAAGTGGACGGTAGATAAAAGACAAAGTGATAAAGGAGAAGAAACGATAGATGTACGAATAATACTTTGCGAAACTCTTATTCCTAACTTTTTTTAGGGCACCTAATGTAATGAAATCTAAAAAAACCAAAAAGCCCAAAATTGAATAAGTCAACAATACAATATCAACAATGTAATCGTGCTCAGTGAAAATTTGATCCAGTACATTTGTCAATAATATTGATATTGCAATAAACATGGCAAAGGAGAGGAAAATAAAAAACAACAAAAAAGTATACGCAAAAATAACACTACAAACTTTCTCCAATCGCTCAATGTAATCATCAAATTGACCAACTCGTTTTTTGAAATATTTATTAAACTCTTCCGAATAATCTAAACTATCATAATCAATATCACCAGATACATATCGCAAACCTATGGCTCCAATCCACAGCCCTCGAAGGATGACGTGGAAAAGTAAATTGATAAAGAAGATGGTCCAAGCTGCCAAAAGCATCAATATGAAAATCTTCATAATGTCATCTGCACCACCACTAGCCGGAGCATTAACTCCAATGTACTGTCCCGCTTGACCAACCATATCTCGGCTCTCCCAAATCCCGAATAATGCAAACCCAGAAATCAGCAACTCCAGTTGCCAACTCTCCTGTTGCAGTTTCTCTAGCCATTCGGAGAAGATATTAGCCTTAATTTTCTCTTCCATCTTTTCTTATTAGTTTTCAAGTCTAAACGTCTGTTCATTTATCGGTTCGCACTTAAAATAGCGATATTAAATAAATGTTATCCTAAAAATACTTTTTTTTTCGACTATCCACGTAAATTCATACTTTTTCTTGTTGGAGAATAGTTTTTGTTTAATTGGACAACTTTTAAATGCAAATTGGCATCAATGATGGAAAGATACTTTGTCTAAATTTCGCGAAGAGGGATCTTCGGTCTTTATCAATAATGAGCATCAATTTATGAGAAAATACTTTTTACTTCTAATACTTTTTTCAATCTCAATTCAAAATAGATCTGATGGCCAATCCTTGTCGGTTCAAAACGATTCAATCCAATTTATGAATGCCGATTTTGACTTGCAGGTAATTGCCGAAAATGATTCAATTGCTGCCGCTGCTTTACAAATTGGAATTACCGAAATGAATAGAATTGAAAAATTAATTTCACCTAGTTTGTCGAATACACAGTTGGAACTAATTCGTCAAAACGCTGGCATCGCAACACTAGGAGTCGATACTGAATTTTTTGACTTAGTCTCTCGGGCAAAAAAGATATCAAAACTAACCTATGGTGCTTTTGATATATCAACAGCTCCCTTAAGTAAATTTTGGAATTTTAATGACTCAATTACTGAACTACCCAATGACTTGGAAATAAGAAACACGAAACAATTAGTCAATTGGAAAAATATAATTTTAGATCATCAAACCAAAACCATTTTTCTAAAAGAAAAAGGGATGCAACTTGAATTTGGTGCCATGGCAAACGGATTCGCAATCAACAAAGCTTTAGCTAACATGAAAAAGTTAAAAGGGGTAAAGGGAGTTGTCATAAACTCTGATCATATTATGACAAGTTGGGGCGAAAACAATAAACCAACACCAGAGACTATTTACATTACAGATCCAAAAGATACAACAAAATCAATCGGACGTCTTGATCTCAAAAATACGAGCATTGCTACCATTGGAACCTACGAAGATTTTTTTACCATTGATGGAACAAACTATTCACAGACCATTGACCCACGTACCGGATATCCAGGGACTGGTATCAAAAGTGTAACAATAGTTTGTTCAGATGCAGAGGTGGCAATGGCTTTAGCTAATGCTGTTTTTGTCCTTGGACAGTTGGAAGGACTGGCCCTCATTAATCAGTTGGTTGGCGTTGAATGTTTGATTATTACCGATTCGAACAAACTGCTTGGATCTGAGCGATTAAGGCTACGGCATGATTGATGCGAAATACCCGCCCTTTCAAATTGAGTTAAACCTTGTTGTTGACTAGATTGGCATTCTGAGTTGCGAGTAGGACTATGAAATGCATAGACTATGAACCAGCATAATACCTCCTTATTGAAAGCTTATGCCAAAACACTGTTATCATTTATACCTCATTTACGTTAGATAAACTCAACTTAGTACTACTATTTAGGTAGAATAGCGTCACTCAGAGGTTATTAATACACATTTCCCTTT
>CALGLS010000382.1 GCA_937959375.1 uncultured Saprospiraceae bacterium | reverse complement strand
AGAAAGAAGATGTCGCCTCTAATTCGAAGAACGAAACTAACTAAATCAGTTTGGACGACTTTTTCACTTCAGTCATCGATAAAAATGCAACCTCTTCGAAAAATAGTAGTCCTTTGTAGTAGAAGTTAATTAAACAACTTTAAAAACTAAATAGAAAATAAATTTAAGTACCTAAAAAAATTATGAAGAAGATACTATTTTTCCTAGCCCTTACTTTTGGGAGTTTTTCAATGACAAGTGCGACTCTACCTGTACATACTGAACCTACTAAAGGTGATTCAAAAAAAGCAACAACCGAAGCTGCAGCGGCGGCTAAGAGTGATGACCTTAGTGAATACTGTAAGCCTGATTGGTCAGGACATGACACTTTGAGTCCTGATATTTCTACTCGAAAATTTGTTTATCCTAAATTGAAGAAGGCTAAGAAAACGAAGAAAAAGATCAAACGAGCTATTAAATAAGATAGCGGAATGAAATCATAATTATTTGATTTGTACACCACTGTACAAGAGAGCCACGAAAGATACTGAATTATCTTTTGTGGCTCTTTCTGTTTGATACAAGTAGATCAACAGAACAAATAAAAAGGAGATTCAACTAAGTCGAATCTCCTGAGTAATCAAAGATTTTCCTAAGCTGAATTGCAAATTGTTGATTACATGGTTAGGGCAAAATATAGTTCAACATTTGGTCTTAGTTAGATCTTTGATACATAGAGGGACTAAAATTTGTTTGGGTATTAGAACAGTTGTGCGTACAATATTTTCTTTAAAATAGATTGACCTGGACATGATTCACTCGGGATAAAGATGGTCATGGATACACTCTTTAAAAAAGCACCAGGTCAACCAAACTCTTAATTATACTTGTCGTAAATTATTGGAACCCGACAAAAAGCTTAAGAGTTTAAAATTTTGGGGTTTTAAATTCAAGTTAAATCAAATTGATTTTCTTTAAGTGGAGTTGTTTAAAATCAATCCGGCTGCCCAAACGGGCTCTAAAAATGATTCCGAAATGATATTTTCAAATGCTTAAACAACTCCAAAAATTATTCAAAAAAGCAGACTGCTCGTAAACACTATACACATCCCCCGCAAAAAGGAATAATATACTGTATTAGCTATGCGCGTGTTAGTAAAACAGTGATAGTGATTATAAGACAGTCTGTTGTTCTTGAGTTTCAGTTATAACCTTGGAAGTCAAATAACGTTTTTTGGGGTTAAAACGAATGTTGGGGTTATAAGATTGATGTAGCTATAACTTCAAAACTTTGTTGAACTAACTTTGATAATCAAATTTAAAGGAAAGGAAGGGTAAATTCTCAGCGTATCTATGGGAGGGGCTTTTCAGGTCTTGAAATGTGCTTTTCAATTGACGAACTACAAAAGAGGGATTTGGAGTAATACACGAGCTACTGCAGCTTAACCTTAGAGCATGTTTAAATTTAGTTTCCTATGAAAATCAAGAGTTTATGGTTCTCGCTAACAATTTTTGAATGATTTTAGCGAGCTAACTGAATTCTAAAATTGGACGCGAGGTTCATAAAACATTGATTTGCAATTAAATGGAAATTTAAACATGCTCTTATACAGAATATAGCTCCTCAAAGGTAAAATCAGTCTTTTTTGCTTCTTTTTTGACGAATAACTCTAAACCACAACGAGTGATTTGGAAATGAAGTAGATAGACGATATCAATTGCATGATTAAGATATTGAGCAAAGTTGATGCTACTGAAGTTATTTATTTCCTTCTCTCTTTGAAGAAGTTTCGCATTAGCTCTTCACAATCATCCTTCATTACACCAAACTCTACTTTCGTCTTAGGATGTAATAATCGTTTTCCAAAACGCATAAAACCTCCTTTGTCGTCATCTGCACCATATACAAGCCTTCCTAACTGTGTCCAGGCCAATGCTCCTGCACACATCACGCAAGGTTCAAGGGTAACATATAAGGTACACTCATTCAGGTATTTATTCCCCAATCCGTTACAAGCTGCCGTAATGGCGACCATCTCAGCATGAGCAGTTACATCACTTAGTAACTCTGTATTATTATGAGCTCGCGCGATAATTCGCTCATTGCAAACTACTACCGCCCCAACAGGTACCTCGTTCATCTCGTAAGCCTTTTTAGCTTCTAAATAGGCTTGTTTCATGAAGTAATTATCGTCGTAAACTTTAAGCATAAAAATTATTTTGTCAAACAAAGCGAAAAAATAAAAATAAGTAATGGGAAAATAAAGTCTATTGCATAACTTTGCACATGGAAACAGTAAAAATAAGCAAATCAACCGCCCAACAAAAGTTTGCAGGAGAGGCATTAACCTTTGATGACGTACTCCTCCAACCTGCATTTTCTCAAGTTCTCCCTCGCGATGTCGACATTTCGTCTAAGCTTACCCGAGAAATAAGCCTCAACGTGCCTATGGTATCTGCTGCGATGGATACCGTTACCGAAAAGAAATTAGCTATTGCTATTGCACGCCAAGGCGGCATCGGAATCATTCACAAAAACATGAGCGTAGAAGCACAGGCTGATCATGTCCGTAGTGTTAAGCGTTCTGAAAGCGGAATGATCATCGACCCTGTTACATTAAGAATAGATGCCATCGTAAAGGATGCACTCGATCTAATGAAACAGTACAAAATTGGAGGTATCCCTATTGTCGATGCTGACAACAAATTAATCGGAATACTGACCAATAGAGATTTGCGTTTTGAAACCAAACTCAACAAACCTATCAAACAACTGATGACGACCAATAATCTCATCACTGCTCCTGAAGGTACCACACTAGAACAGGCAAAAGATATTCTTCAAAGACACAAGATCGAAAAACTCCCTGTTGTTGACAAACACAATCAACTTATCGGTCTCATCACTTACAAGGACATCATGAAGGTTGTTGACTTTCCAAGTGCCTGTAAAGATAATCTCGGACGATTAGTCGTTGGAGCAGCCGTTGGTGTTTCTGGCGACTCCATGGAACGCATCTCTGCATTAGTGAACGTAGGTGTTGACGTTATTTGTGTTGACACTGCTCACGGACATTCTGCTGGTGTACTCAAATCTGTTCGCCTAATAAAAGAACAATATCCCGATTTACAAATCATTGCTGGTAACGTAGCAACTGGAGCTGGTGCATTAGCATTGGTTGAAGCTGGAGTAGATGGTGTAAAAGTTGGTGTTGGTCCGGGATCTATTTGTACCACAAGAATTGTAGCGGGTGTTGGTGTTCCTCAATTGAGTGCCATCTATAATGCCTACTCAGCGATCAAACATACAGGTGTGCCCATCATCGGAGATGGTGGTGTTCGATTTACGGGTGATATCCCTAAAGCCTTGGCAGCAGGAGCTAGTACGATTATGGCTGGTTCTCTTTTTGCTGGTGTGGAAGAAGCTCCAGGCGAAACGATTATTTACGATGGTAGAAAATTTAAAGTCTACCGTGGCATGGGATCACTTGGTGCAATGGAATTGGGTTCGAAAGATCGATACTTCCAAGACGTTGAAGATGATATTAAAAAGTTAGTACCTGAAGGAATTGAAGGACGTCTGCCATTCAAAGGAACGGTAGCTGAAGTTATGGTGCAATACATTGGTGGTTTGCGCGCAAGTATGGGCTACTGTGGTGCCCCGAATGTTCCGACCTTACAAGAGGAAGCACAATTTGTAAGAATCACCTCAGCTGGTATTACAGAAAGTCATCCACACAATATTACAATTACTAAAGAGTCTCCGAATTACTCAAGGAGATAGATAAAGCGCACTTTTTGAAAAAAGCCTTCTAACTTTAGATTAAGTTAGGAGGCTTTTCAAAATCAGCTTCCTTTAATAACATAACTTTAAGTATTTCAAGCACTTCAAACTCACAATTAAGGCGCTTCGAAAGCGTTATATATGAGGCACTTAAACTCACAATAGGTGTAAACACAGACGAAAAGACATGAAAAAAATAACAACTACAAATCAGGTATTCCCAAGTGGACGTTTACTAAACTTCAAAAGTTTAGTAAACGTATGTTCCAATTTACCAGCTCCCAATAAGTACTTTACACAAACACTTATTCGGACCACTAGTATTTTTCTACTGTTGTTTCATGTCACCCTTTCGAATGCACAAGATGAGGAACTTCTCTATCAGGATCACATCTATCTTGACAATATCAAATCTGTGAAATTCCATTTGAATGGATCGGTGTTAAGTTATCCCATCATCGATATGCGATCTGGTGGACAACTCTCGCTGATCTTTGATGACTTAGATGAAGAAGTAAAAGACTACGTTTACACCTTTGTACATTGTGATTATAACTGGAAACCATCCAACAACATTTCTGAGATGGATTACCTCGATGGATTCAGTGAAGACAATATTGATGAGTACGATTTTTCATTCAATACATTGACCAACTATACCAACTACCAACTTCGACTCCCTAATCAAGATATGCGCTGGACAAAATCCGGTAATTATTTACTGAAGGTATACGACATCACTGACGAAAAAATGTTAGCGATTACTAGACGCTTTGTTGTAGTTGATCCGTTGGTTCGAATTATTCCAAATCTTTCATATCCTAGCAAGGTGAGCAAAGGTAGAACGCATCATGAAGTTGATTTTGTAATTGACCATAAAGGTTTTGAAATTCGAAATCCACAGGTTGCCATCAAAGTAGTCGTCATGCAAAACGGACGTTGGGACAATGCAGTCAAAGACCTACCGCCACTTTTTGTAAAACAAGAGCAAATCATTTACGACTACCAAGATAAGATTACATTTCCGGCAGGTAAGGAATTTCGCTTTGCTGATCTACGTACCTTTCAATACAAAACACAAAGTGTTAGCGAGATTTATGATAGTAGGGATGGTTTTGACGTTACCTTGATTCCTGAAAGGTCTAGAATCAACAAAGGCTACCTTTCGGACAACGACATTAATGGACAATTCGTCATTGAATCATTGGAGGAGCGAGACTATAATCTACGTGCCGACTACGCCAGTGTTTTATTTACACTAAAAGAAGCATCCCCTTTCCATGGATCTGACGTCTACCTTTATGGTGGCATGACGGATTGGGGATTGAAAGATGAGTTTAAGATGACGTACAATGACCTAATCAACGCTTATGTCGCTAAGCCGTTTCTGAAACAAGGGTTTTATAACTACGTATATGCTGTTGTCAATAGAAGTGATAAATCCATTGACTTGGATGAATTGGAAGGCAGTTGGTACGAAACTGAAAATGACTACACGATTTTGGTTTATTATACTCCGTTTGGAGGTCGATACGATCAGCTTATTTCTGCTTACACACTTAACTCTGCGGATTAAAAGTTACATCCAGCCAGTTTAAAAAAGCTACAAGCTAAGCGTTTACAAAGAAATTATGCCCTTAATACCTCCTTTCGGGTATAACATCTGTCGTTGATATCTTCCATAAAATCAACTTTTCAACTTACACATAGCGCCATCCATCCTTTTTTTGATAATTTTGATCCAAAATTAGCTCTGCTTAATATAATTTCTTAGTTCTTACATGCTTTAAGTAAGTACTATTGTCAAAAGAATAAAATAAAGCTCATGATTCAACGAATTACAAACATCGCATTATCCCTTTTATTTGTAGTGGGATCGGTTTCTGCACAAGAGACTTGGTCACTAGAAAAGTGTGTCCAATATGCGCAAGAAAACAACCTATCCATACAGCAAGCAGGCTTCGGCGTGAAACAAGCTGAGCTAGCGGAACGAGAAAGTAAAAATGCTCGATTACCTAATGTAAATGGCATTCTAAATGGAGACCTAGACTTTGGTCGAACCATTAACCCGGTAACCAATACGTTTTCAAATGAAACCCGTGCCTCTAACTCCCTTGGAATCTCTGCAGGGGTAACCTTATATAATGGTAACCGAATCAAAAACACGATTAGACAAAGTCAATTTGATGCAGCTGCAACTAGAGCAGACCAGAAGCAAATGCAAACAAATATTGCCCTACAGGTTGCTGCATCTTATTTGCAAATTTTGTTTTCTTATGAGCAGTTGGCTAATGCCCAAAAGCGTTTAGAACAAACTCAGGCTCAACTGGAACAAACAGATAAACTCATACAAGCTGGTACACTTCCAAGAGCGGATCGTTTAGAAATTTTGGCTAATATTGCGAGAGATGAACAAGCGATTGTAACGCAAGAAAATGGTTTAGAACTAAACTATCTGACACTAAAACAATTGCTACAACTGGAACCAGATGCTGAATTGGTAGTGGAGCAACCTACTATTACAACCCCTAGAACTGAACCAGAAGCATTTGTTCTAAAAGACATCTACAATAAAGCTTATAATAATCAACCCATGATTCGCGCTGGTGAAATGCGATTAAAAAGTTCTGAAATAGGGATTGACATTGCTAAATCATTGCGACTTCCATCTCTTAGTGCCAATGCTAATATCAATTCGTTTTGGTCGGACAAAGCACAAACCTTTACTAACCCTCGTGATATTTTTATTCCAAACAGCGTAATTATAGATGGTGTTCCAAGTATTCTTGAAACCTCACAAACAGTAGGTGATTTTGAAAAAACAAAATACTTCAAGCAAATTTCAAACAACTTTGGACAAGGGATAGGACTCACATTACAAGTTCCTATCTACAATGCCGACCGTACCAACATCGCCATCGAACGAGCACAACTTGGCATTCTAAATCAAAAAGTAACCAACGCTCAAAATGAGCAACAACTTAAGGCAGATATCCAACAAGCTATCGCAAATGCAAAGGCCGCTAAGAAACAATTTGAAGCAGCAGACAAAACAGTAAATGCCTTGCAAGAAGCGTACAAAAATACAGAGAAAAGATACCAACTAGGAGCGATCAATACCTTTGAATATACTACCGCAAAAAACACCTTGGACCAAGCGCAGGTTGAATTGATTATTGCGAAGTACAATTTCCTTTATACAGTGAAGGTGGTTGACTTTTATGAGGGGGAGAAGCTTAGTTTGAAGTAATATGGAGACGGAAGTCCGAAGACGGAAGACGGAAGTTTCCCTCTAACGTAGAGAGAAGACCGAAGTCTGAAGTTTCCTTCTAACCTAAAAAAGCCTCGAAACATACTAGATATTTTGATCTCATGTTTATCACTCATTAGTAAACAAAAAACTTTAGGAAAATGGCAAAACGTAACAACAATCTTCTTTATGGGATACTTGCTTTACTGGTAATACTAATTGCTGTAGCCGTTTGGAAAGGACAAGGCAAACCAAAGGGTATTGAAGTGGAGGTGGAGAAAGTAAAAAAACGAACCATCAAAGAAACCGTTTCTGCTAGTGGAAAAATATCTCCTGAGAAGGAAGTGAAAATTAGTTCTGATGTATCGGGAGAAGTAGTTGAACTTTATGTTGCAGAAGGTGATTCTGTAAAAATGGGCCAGCTCCTTTGTCGAGTTGATGCGGATGCTTATCAATCAGCGGTAGAACGTGGCGAGGCTGGTGTTAATAATGCAAAAGCTAATGTAGCTAATCTTGCAGCGGGTATCTCACGTAGTGAGGCGCAACTCATCGTCGCTCAAGCAGAGGTAGAGCGTATCCTATCGCAAATTGAAAATACCCGAGCGATTCACAAACGCAACGAAGATCTCTTCAAATCAGAAATTATATCGGATGCAGACATTGAAGCTTCTCTTGCTACACTACAAGGACTCGAAGCCAACTTCCGTTCTGCAAAAGCAAATGTGAAATCTGCGGAAGCAGGCTTAGAAGCAGCTAAACAGAGTAAAACCGCTTCTGAATTTAGTGTAAAAAGTCAGCAAGCTTCTTTAAGAGAAATGAAAACTAATCTGCGTCGAACCACCATCTACGCACCAACCGATGGAATCGTTTCTATGCTCAACATTGAACAGGGAGAACGTGTGGTTGGTACCATTCAAATGACAGGAACAGAAATCATGCGTATCGCGAATATGAATTCCATGGAAATTGAAGTGGACGTAAGTGAAACGGATGTACTCCGCGTATCTTTGGGCGACGAAGTATCGATAGAAGTAGATGCTTACCTTGACAAAAAATTCAAAGGTGTTGTTACTGAAATTGCAAATTCTGCATCTGGGGCTGGTTCTGCTAGTTTGACAACCGACCAAGTAACTAACTTTGTCGTAAAAGCCAGAATTGATCCTGCCTCCTATGCTGATTTGCTTAAGCCAAACAGACCTCATCCTTTTCGCCCAGGCATGTCAGCATCGATTGACATTACTACAGATGTCCGTGAAGATGTTGTTTGCGTTCCAATCCAAGCGGTGACTACTCGTGACAAAAAAGATCAGGATGAAGACGAGGAAGATGATAACAACTCAGAGGAAATCGAAGCCAGCGATGACGATGAGAACGATGAAGACGAAGTGCTAGAAGTGCTCTTCTTATCAGAAGCAGGTGAAGCTAAGATGCTAGAAGTTAAGACCGGTATTCAAGACGATGATTACATTGAAGTACTTAGCGATATCAGTTTGGGTGCTGAAGTAATTAGTGGTCCGTTTTCAGCAATTTCTAAAAAGCTAAAAGACGGCAAGGCCATTAACATCAAAGAGGAAAAGAAAAAGAAGAAAAAACGGAAATAACAATGTCTAAGTTTAAATCTGCTGCCATCATCATTTTCATAAAAAATGCTGAAAAAGGAAAAGTAAAAACTCGATTGGCGAGTACCTTAGGAGATGATAAAGCCCTACAAATTTACAAAGCCTTATTGGGGCATACACGCAAAACTGTTTTGTCTATTCCTGTGGAGCGATTGCTTTACTACAGTTCTTATATTAATTTTGATGACGAATGGCCATCTGCTGAATTTCACAAATACCTACAACCCGACGGCGACTTAGGTGAACGCATCACGTATGCCTTTGAAAAAACCTTTAAATCGTTTGACAATGTCATAATTGTTGGCAGCGACTGCCCTACCCTTTCCACTAAAATTTTGACAGAAGCTTTTGATCAATTACAACATCATAATTTTGTAATTGGCCCCGCACAAGATGGTGGTTATTACCTCTTGGGGATGCGTCAATTTTCACCTTCTCTTTTTGAAAATATTGAATGGAGTACGGAGTCTGTTTTACCCGACACAATACGCGCTATAGAAAA
>CALGLS010000381.1 GCA_937959375.1 uncultured Saprospiraceae bacterium | reverse complement strand
GGAACTTATTCAGTTACCATTACTGACCAAGCTGGTTGTACAGCAGAAAGTAGTTATACCTTAACATCTGCACTACCTTTAATTGTGGATGCAGTTTCAACACCTGCTTCTTGTTCTGATGTAGATGATGGTGAGATTAGTTTAATGATTTCAGGTGGAACGCCAGGCTATCAAGTTTTATGGGAAAATGGGCTTACAATTAACCCAAGACCTGGTCTAGCTTGTGACTCAAGTTATTTAGTTAGGGTAACAGATGCTGGAGGTTGTGACACGTTCAACCTTTCGGTTTTTGTTGACTGCCCAGCGGTGTTTACCGTTAGCTTTGCTGCTATAGATTCTGTAGATTGTAATCAAGGTATTCCTTGTGATGGTGGCGCTACCGCTACTGCTTCAGGAGGTACACCAGGCCCAGGTGGTGTTTATAGTTATGTATGGTCTTCTGGTGAATCAAATTCATTAGTCGCGACTAGTACATCAAATGCGCTTTGTCAAGGTATACAAACAGTAGAAGTTACGGACAACACGGGTTGTACCATCGTAGATACCGTTATGATTCCTGCTCCAACCCCACTAAACTTTGACCTTCAGGCTTCTACAGGCACACCGATAAGTTGCTTTGGTGATTCTGATGGAAGTATAACAGTTGTGGCCGGTGGCGGTGTACCAGGCTATACTTACAACTGGACGAACCCTGTTGCGACAGGAGCGACAGTAAATGGTTTACCTGCAGGTAATAACTATTTTGTTGTGGTAACGGATGCTAATGGCTGTACACTTGGATCTACCTTTGGAGTACCAAATACACCTCCATTGGTTGCTGAAATAGATACTACAAATTCATTCGGGGCAAGTTGTTTTGGTTTAGAAGATGGACAAGCAGTGGCAACACATACTGGAGGGACCCCTGGAGGATATACTTATGCTTGGACTCCAAATGTATCTACCCAATCAACTGCTATTAATCTTGGCGTTGGAACATACACTGTAACAGTAACAGACATTAATGGATGTGAAGACGATGTGAGTTATACCGTTATGCAACCAGAACCAATCTTTGTAATTGTAGCTGAACCAGTAGAACCTTTATGTAATGGATTACAAACAGTGGTGACCCTAGATTCAGTGAGTGGTGGTGCAGATGCGCCTTTTAGATTCTCTGTTGATTTTGGACCTCCTCAGTTTGAGACTGCTGCCATTCCAATATTGGCAGGTCAACATACGGTTACGGTTTTTGATGCTGACAATTGTTCTACTGAGGTTGAAATTTCTGTAAATGAACCATTTCCTGTTTTGGTTGACCTTGGACCTGATACGACGATTCAGTTGGGTGAAAGTTTAGAACTTGATCCAGCGATCAATTCTCCACTTCCGATTGACACCTTGATTTGGAATCCATTAACCTTTTTGGACTGCTCAGCATACGGTGATACAACACTCTGTTTTGAACCGATCGTATCACCACTTGAAACACAGATGTATGAGCTAACAGTGATAGATACTAATGGATGTTTTGGCACCGACCAAATCATAGTTGATATTGATAAGAATAGAAATGTCTTTATTCCGAATGCCTTCTCACCGAATGGAGATGGAGTGAATGACTTCTTTAGAATATATACTGGCGTTGGCGTTCAACAGGTCAACTACTTCCGAATTTATGACCGTTGGGGAGAGCAACTTTTCCAAGATGATACTTTCCTCCCAGGAGATGCTATTTTCGGGGGCTGGGATGGTCGCTTTAAAGGAAAAGTGATGGACAATGGCGTGTTTATTTATATTGCTGAAGTCCAGTTTATAGATGGAATTGTGTTACTGTATCGAGGTGATGTGACTTTGGTTCGATAACTATCGTTGGAGGTGGGAAGTTGCCTTCTAACGGAAATCCCCTCTAATGTAAAATGCCCGTTGACGAGAACTCTCGCCAACGGGCATTTTGTTTTTAATTGACCACCAGCCTTAATTAGGAATTCCCTCAAAGCTCCGCGATCGAGTGAACTTCCTACTTCCTACTTCCTACTTCCTACTTCCTACTTCCTACTTCCTACTTCCTACTTCCTACTTCCTACTTCCTACTTCCTACTCCTCACTCTCTCAAAGGCACCGCACAAAAGAACGTTGTTCCTTCTCCTTCTTGTGACTCAAACCAGATTCGTCCTCCTAGACGCTGCATAATTTTTTGGCAAATAGCCAAACCGATACCAGTGCCTTCGTACTTAGTTCGAGCATGTAGTCGTTGAAAAATTACAAAGATGCGGTCTTTAAATTCTTCTGCGATACCGATTCCATTATCCTTTATACTGATGATAATTTCTGTGTCTGTTACTTCACCCGATATGTCGACGACAGGAGCTGTTCCTTCTTTGTGAAATTTAATAGCATTGCTAATCAGATTTTGAAAAACCTGAATCCAAAGGGAGCGAATGGTAATAACGCTAGGTAAATTTTCAATATTGACCGTAGCATTTGCTTCTCTGATAGATACGCTCAGATTAATTACTGCCAACTCTCCTGCCTCTGTTAAATTGACGTTCACCATATCTATATCATCTCTCCCCACTGTTGCATAACGCAGTAGTCCATCTAATAGATTGTTCATTCGTTCAACTCCTTCCTTTACAAAATCAAAATAGCTTTCTGAATCCTTGTTAAAAGTATCTTTATGCAATCGATGAATGAGTTGCGTATAGCTTCCAATCATTCGGAGTGGTTCTTTTAGGTCATGAGAAACGACGTAAGCAAACTGGCGGAGCTCATCATTGACTTGCAACAATTGGCTGTTTTGCTTAGAGAGTTGATCACTTTGTTCGAGTAGAAGACCTTGTAGTTTATTTTCTTTAACTAGCTGTTCTATCTCTTGTTGTTTTTCCTTAATCGCATGTTTGATCTCTAGGTCAATGATCTGTCTGTTTCTAATTTCTTTATTAAAATCTTCCTGTACTTTAGAATAGATCATCTGGTACTTAAGCGCCTGTTCAAAAGCGCCCAAATGTTTGTATACTTTTGCGAGTAATTTGTAACCACGTATTTCACTTGCCTCATCTTTCATTCGCTTACTTAGTACCACTCCCCTACTAATCAACTTCATGGCATTGCCATAATCTTTTTGATGGAAATGTATATTACCTCTATTGATCAGGTTGATTTGTTTACCATTGATTTCACCTAATTCCTGAATCAGCGCTTCTGCCAAGTCTGCTTTAGCGTGTGCCGTTTCAAAGTCGCCACGAACAGCGGCCGTTTCGCTAAGATGTGCATATGAGCGCGCCACCATTTCTCTGTAATTACAAGTCTGAGCCAAATCAAGTGCCTTGTTGTATTGTTCTTCAGCTAGATCGTAACGTTCTGTTGAAAAATAGATTCTTCCAAGGTTATTGAAAATAATTACTCTGGTGTTATCGTCAATAACATCGTTGTATTTTTCTAGTAGAATATTATAGCGTTCTAACGCATCATTAAAGTTGTAAAGCTGCGCATAGATTGTTGCTATATTGATGAGGCTATTACTTGTAATGGAACGATAGTTGATTTTTTTACTTTTATCCAAGGTTTCCAGAAAGTACTGCATGGATAATTTGTACTTAGCTTTCACTGCGTAGTAAATCCCAAGATTACCTAGAGCTGTCATTTCTTTTTCAACATCATTTGTATTTTGACTTAAGGTCAACAACTTTTCGCTATAGTCTAATACCTTTCCGTGTTCTTGTCGCTTAACATATATTTTACATAATTGTTGATACACTTCAGCCTGTGTTGTTTCAGGAACTGCAACTGGATTGTTATCAATTAGTTCTAAGCAGCCTTCTACCTCACTCAAAGCCAACTTAAATTGATTTTTTGCAACAGCCAAACGACTCTTAGCTGTAAGGCTACGAATTCGTCCATTTAGGTTATTATATTGTTCACTTAGCTGTTTAGCCGAGTCGACAAATACACTTGCTTGTTCAAAATCTTTTTGATGCAGGTAGCTTTGCGCTAAAACAATTTTAGCATCGACAAGGACATCGTAATTAGGAAGATCTGATTTAGCTAGTGCTAGTGCTTTTTGTGCAAACTCAATTCCTTTTTTACTAGCATTTTGATCGCCTTGGTATTGGGCAATCACATTATTGATTTTCGCTAAGATAAGATTGGTTTTAATCTTGCCTTCTGTAAAGTCAGATTCATTAGACAGAGTAAGTCCTTGTTCAGCAAGCTTTGTAGCTTGAAGAAGATTTCTTTGGTTGAAGAAAGCGTTAGACTTTTTAAGAAGGTGATTAACCTTTTGTGTTGTATTGTTCACCATATATAGCACAAGAATGTATGCTACGAAGGTAAGATACTTTAGGCGAACGGTTGATCAATTTTGCCCAAAAGTTAAGATTAAATAAAGAAGTTAGACTAGAAAGATTTTCCGTCTTCCTCTTTTTTATCATTTTCATCGTTGTTTGCCTCTTCAGCTTTCTCAGCTGAGTCAACATAACCTTCAAGGTAAATGGTATAGGAGGCAGGGTCAGCATTAGTAGTAATAACAACAGAGGGTTTTTGTCGACCAAGTTTACCTTTAGAATCGAAGACGACTCCGATATATCCTTCTCCTCCTGGTTCAATCGGAATAAATGGATAACTTGGTTTGGTACAACCACAAGAAGCAGTAGCATCTGTAACGACTAGTTCAGACTTCCCAGCATTTACAAATCTGAATTTATACTCGACTTTATCTCCTTGTTCTATTGTTCCGTATTTATGTATCGTTTTGTAAAAAGAAACGACTGGAGCTCCATTACGAGACGATGTGGTTGAACGGCTAGTATTGCTCTGATATTCTACTGGAATTGGTTCTGCAGTTTGAACAGCATTTGATGTAGCTTTTGCTGTTTGCTCAGCGGCTAATTTTTTAGCAGCTCTTTTTTCTCTTCTTTTCCTTCGTCTTTCTTCTTGCGCCTTTTTATCTCTTTCTGCTCTTCTCTTTGCTCTTTTTTCTTTTCGTGCTTTATCTTTTTCTTCACGAGCTTTGTCTACAGCTTCCTTCTTTGCCTTAGCTTGCTCAGCCTTAGCTTCGCGAGCTGCTTCTGCTTTTGATTCTTCTGTTTCTAATAATTCAGAAGGTGTAGCCGTATCAATCATTGCATCTACTTTAGCATCTGCTAATTCGCGACTAGCCAATTGTGTAGCAACTTCTGCTTTAGATTTAGCATTGACATCAGGAGCATCACTACCACAAGATTGCAAGAGTAAACCAAATAAAAGAAAAGAGAAAATTGATTTGTTAAAACTCATCAGGGTTATATTAATTGCGTTGAAAAACCTTTGAAAATTAAGGTGTTCACTCATAGTAACTCCTTTAAGACGTTCAATTTAACGAAAGGAAACGTTTCTAAACTAACATTTAATCAATCTTTAAGTTCATTTACGCATAAAGAGGGTCCATAACTAATAGTATCTAACTGACTGTCAGTCGATTAGACGTCAAACTATCTGATTATTGACAAACTTCCAACATCTATTTTTTCTTCACCATCACAGTTGTATCGAACCTTATATAGCATAACACCCGGATTGACCGCACTGTTTTTAAAATCACCATTCCAACGACCGAAAGCATCATCTGTAAAGAATACTCTTGCTCCCCATCGGTCAAAAATTTCAAGTGAAATTAAATCTTGAATGGCATGCGGATTACTAATTCCATAAGTATCATTTAAACCATCATCATTAGGTGTAAAAGCTTTGGGCAAATATACTTGCGTACAATTCAAGTCGTTGGGATCAATAACAGTAATTCGAACGGTATCAAAAGCAATGCATACATTATCTTCTGTAAAGTTCAATGTGTAAGTAATACTGGAAGTTGGTTTAGCTACTGTCAAAGAAGTATCCGTAACTGATAAAAAATCAGCTGGCTGCCAAAGAAAATCATCGGCACAACTCATTGTTGAATTCAATACAACAGAGTCACCTAGAAAAATGGTTAGATCGTCATTTAGAATCTTGTCAGGTCCTAAATACAATTCTTCAATTTCGTCAACAGTCAATGCACGATCATAAAAAAGCATTTCGTCAAGTACCCCTTCAAAAGGAACCTCTGTGGTTGATTGACAATCACTTCTAGCAATACTTAGAACAGCATTGTTAGAAACGTCTACTCTTGATACGGCACTACTTTCTGCTCGCAAGGTTCCATTAATGTAAAGTAAGGAACGAACATTTTGGCGAACAAAGACAATGTGCTGCCAACAGTTCCCAAAATCTAAAGGAGCAGAAACAGAGGCAGATTTACTCGTGTTTTCACTTAGCTCTACGTCGATTGAATTTGTTGCTGGCAAAAAACGAATGGCAAATGCATTATCCGCATTACAACCTTCTCTTTTTGAAAGGATATCTTTATTTCCTAAGCCATTCGTTGATTTCATGTAGAAGCTAACAGAGAAATCATTTATATCAAAAATATTATTTACTTGGTTCAAAGCCAACATATAGTTCTCTGAGCCCATGACTGTGGAGCCATCAAAAAACAAGGCCTGTCCACTTACTCCGCAAGGCTCACAAGTTGCACCGAATAAAGTTCCGTTGGAGCCATTACCACTAAAGTCAAATCCAGTACAGTCGTCAAATGAATAATGCGCGACTAAATCGTTAGTTGGTATCTGCGCAAAGACACTCGTAAGCGTCAAAAAAGCAATTAGTAATGTTGAAAAAATCTTCATGTAAATAAGACATTTATAACTCACTGTTAATCAACGAGTTTAAGTTTTAATTTTGCCGCATTGACCGAACGATCAAGCATCTACAAATAAACGGAAATTATACTGCAATATTTTATCCAAACATGTCAGATAGACCTCCCATCCCTGGTGGAAGCATATCTTTTAGTAGATTTTGAGCTTCTTGAGCCTCTAATTCGGCAGCCTTGGCAAGCGCCCGATTAATGGCTACCATTACAAAGTCTTCGATTTGCTCTACATCCCCATCTTCCATCAATGATGGATCGATTGAAATGTTTCTTACCTCACGTGTAGCGCTCACTACTACCTTCACTTTACCATCACCAGCTACTGCATCTACGGTCATTCCTGACAGCTTAATTTGAAGCTGCTTTTGCTTTTCTTCCATGTCTCCGAACATAAGAATATTGATTTTAGTTAAACGAATGGATTGGTAGCTATGGATCTACCTAATTTTTGACAAAGGTAAGTTGTTTAATTGAAAGAGAGGAAGGTTATGAATTAGAATGTGAATTAGAGTTTGAATTAGAATGGCCTGCTGACGTGGGGAATGGGAATGGGAATGGGAATGGGAATAGGAATAGGAATAGGAATATCCAACTAACGTGGAACTCCGCGATAGATGGACATTCACATTCACATTCACATTCACATTCTAATTCTAATTCTAATTCACATTCTAATCCCCTCCTAGGTATAACAATCCGAGTTAGCATTCTCTATCGGGTTTTCTTCATAAAGTTCTAAGACCTCCTCTTCAGACAAAGCTCTTTCGTAGACTTTAAGTTCATCTAGGATTCCTTTGAAACGGCGGGCGCCTCCACTCCCGAGGCATGGACTATTGGAAAAAGACAAGATAGTTTCGTTAGAGATGTCAACGCCACTACAGCGAAAACCTTCACGTTGTGGTAAACCGTTGATATAGGTATAAGCGTAGCGCCCCTTCCGAACTAAGGCATAATGAATCCAGCCACTCCCCTCATAATCTGGAGAAATATCAGCGTATGACTTATATGGTTTTTCATAGACCTCTGTTGTTATTCTTTTGTTGTGTGTATCCATACGGATATCAAACATTTGGATGCTATCACATTCTGTTCGTTTGCTCAACAGGCTTTGCTGAAAAATATTAGCACGTTCAGGTTTTACATAAAAGGAAATGGTAAAATCTGTTGTGTTAAAAGCTTTGTTGACACGACCTGAGAATTCGACATAACTTCTTTCTCCATCAAAAAGCAAACCTTCGTCTTCAATTCCGCACCAGCAATTGACGCCAAATAATTCGCCATCAGAACCATATCCACTTTCATCGCGTGCATCACAATCGTTGAAAGAATAATAAGCGATCAAACCCTCATTTAGATCTACATTTTTTTGTTGGACTGAATCAGTCATTTCGAATGGAAATAGAAGCAACAATATTGGACTAAGTAAGTGGAGGTATCTCATGGTATTATTTTTTGGTTACACTCTTCTATAATCAGCAGGTAGTCAAAATAGATTAAGTGCTTATAAGATACAACTTTCAAAGAGAGCTTCCAAATTTCAAAACAAAAAGCCCTGCATCGGATTTAATACGATGCAGGGCTTTTAGAAATTCTGGTTCTTAAAGAACCTCAATTTATATTTTCACAAAGCGACGCGTAACTACTTCTCCAGCTATATTAAATTGAACGAAGTATGTTCCCCTTTCCAAACCAACTACATCCAAATCGAATCCTTCTGTCCCCTTTGAGATGATAGTGGACTGCAACTGACGACCTGTTATATCAACTACTCGCATTTCAATATCGGTTGATCTATTTTCTTCTAAACTAACCTGAAGAGTATTAGCGACTAAAGTTGGATAAATCTCAATCGCTGTTGTTGAACTTAGTACTGCCGAAACTATCGAACTGTAGGTAAAGTCTCCATCGAGATCAACTTGACGCAAGCGGTAATAATTTCTCCCTACCATAGGATTTAGATGTGTATAAGTATAATGCTGAATTTCTGCGGATGTTCCAACTCCCTCGATCTTATCAAGGTAATTAAAGTCGCGTCCATTTTCACTATACTCAATTTCAAAATGGGAATTGTTTTCCTCAGATGCAGTAATCCATTCTAAGTCAACTTCATCGTCCTGAACTTTTGCGTTAAAGTCAATCAGGTCAACAGGAAGTGGATCAACGATAGAGATACTATTTAAAGTACTTGAAAAACCAGTTGAGGTAGTGGTCTCATCAAGTGGCGCAGTAGACCCAGCTACATCTTCCAAACAAACTTTGTACACAAAACCGCCGATCTGCGCATTTGCAGGTAAGCCCGTATCTGTATGTGCGTTTACATCTTTTCCATCCAAAGGACTACTGCTTCCTCCTGTTGGATCACAAGGCAATGTCAAATCTACCGTACCAGTATTGGCCATGGTAAAAACTCCAGGACCAACCTCGGAATAAACCGTAGTGGTAGGTGCTATTGAAGTACAGGTTCCATCTGTTGATGGTCCAGCACTTCCTACACCATAAAAACCATTATAAGTTGCCGAACCAAAAGGACTATTTGCAGGTGCTGATAATGCATCCAAAAAAACCAGCGAGGCTGTTTCGAAAACCGCTCCTACCGTATTTACACTATTCATATTAACAATGATTTCATCTGCAGTGATATCAACATGAGGAGCGAATGTAACTGTAATACTATAACAGCGAACATCTCCTGAAGTTGTTTCGGCGGCAGCAGCAGAACCTAAAGGAATAAAACCTCTTAGCCCACTAGAAGATTGCGTTACTTCATGGGAACCTCCTGCCCACAAATCGATGATGTCACCAGGATTATATTGGTCAACAGTAGAAAATATTTCGAAATCAATTGTTACGTCATCTACTCCTCCTGGAGTTGAACAACTACCAGTTGTTTCATCCCAAATATCAAACGATTGGCTACTCGTTGCATTTGCTCCTGAAGAGCTGCCATTAACAATGTCGGTTGAATTTACTTTTGAAAAGGTAAATCCTTTACCAGTTCCGAAATCAAGATTACATTGAGCGAAAGAGAAGGAAGCCATAAAGAAAAAAGTACTGAAGAAAATAGTCGTTTTCATAATTTAAACTTTAGAAATCATGAACAAAAAAAATACAAATATGGGCGAATCTGGCAATTACCAATATTTGTTGAGAGAAGTGATTTTTGTCTTTTAAAGAAAAAAAACAAATCACTGTGTGACATGCAAATTTGCTGCCATATTAAATTTTAACATACTTTAGTTAATTTCTTAATTTGGCAAAAAGCCTTATACTAGTTGAGGAATTCGAGTAAGCAAGCTTATCGATACAGGATAACTTTAACACAAAAGCCCCAGTAGAGTTAACTACCGGGGCTTTTGTTCAAAGAACGTAAGTGTCTACCGAAGATAAATATTACATCTTTACGAAACGACGAGTAATAACTTCGCCAGCTACATTGAACTGGATGAAGTAAGCACCCTTGTCTAAATCATTTACGTTTAATTCAAACTGCTCTGTACCTTTAGCAATCGTTCCTGTTTGAATTTGACG
>CALGLS010000380.1 GCA_937959375.1 uncultured Saprospiraceae bacterium | reverse complement strand
AGCAGCTTGTAAGTATTTAAAAAAACTGCACCGAAAATTCGGTAACTGGTCACTTTCTGCTGCTGCTTATAATATGGGAAGTAACGGCTTGTCATCTGATATGAAAGCTCAACGCGCTAAATCTTATTACGATTTAAACCTTAGTCAAGAAACGATGCGTTACTTTTTCAGAATTGTAGCGATTAAAGAGATTATGGAAAATCCTGAAAATTTTGGTTTCTACTTAAAAGACCACGAAAAATATCCGGAACTTGAATTTGTAAATGTTCGTGTAGAAAAAACAATTCCGAACTTGGGAGATTTCGCTATCGAAAATGGCATTAGTTATCGTACACTTAAATTGTACAACCCTTGGCTAGTAGGAGGTACCTTGCCTAATAAATCAGGACGAACTTATTTGATTAAGATTCCTAAGAAATAGAATAACAATTTAAGCAACTTCAAAATAAAAAAGCGTGTTTGGAAATAAACCCAAACACGCTTTTTATTTTAAAACAACTTCACTATTTCATGCCAGTCTTATTGCTCTGGTTATAAGTATTCAAACCACAGTTTAAAAACTCGTAGTACTCACCAGCATCTGGTTTGTAACCTCTTGGTTTAGCCAAAACTTCCTCGTTCGCATTCATCATAACGTAAAGTGGTTGTGAGTTTTGTTCGAAATTCACAATTTGGAAATCCGCCCATTTGTTACCTACGTTTCTGATCTTTTCTTGCGTGTGTTTTGATACCAAAGTATTGTCTAGTTTGTCTCTGTCATCCACATAAAGTGAAATCAAAACAAACTCTGTATTAATCTTTTCCCAAACGTTATCTTTGATCCAAATGTGTTCTTCTGTTTTACGACAGTTGACACAACCATATCCTGTGAAATCTAAAAGAATAGGTTGGTTCGTCTTTTTGGCGTAAGCCAAACCTTCATAATAGTCTTTAAAACAATCAAGATTATTTGCACATTTAGTAAAGGATGGATATTCTTTCTTGATCGCAGGATCTACTGTCAATTTTGGCAAAAGATAGTTGTAGTGAGCAGGAGGTGCTAGACCACTCATGATACTCAGTGAATCATATACTTTTGTTTTGTCATTGATCATAAAGCCAGATGCTAGATAGATTGTCAAGGCAAGTGAACCTAAGGCAAATACCCAACGTGGAACAGATAATTTGGTTACTGGACTATCGTGTGGGAATTTAATAAACCCAAATAGATAAGCCGTCATGCCCGCAAAAATCAATACCCATAATCCCATGAAAATTTCATATCCCAAAATTCCCCAGTGGGATGTCATATCTGCAACAGATAAGAATTTTAGCGCTAAAGCTAATTCTAAAAACCCTAAAACAACTTTGACAGAATTCATCCAACCTCCTGATTGAGGTAGTGAGTTTAGCCAAGCGGGGAAAGCTGCAAACAATCCAAATGGTAGAGCTAATGCAGATGAGAAACCAAGCATAACAATGAATGGTCCCAATGGGTTTGTAGCTGATTCTACCAATGCAGTTCCGATAATTGGACCTGTACAAGAGAATGAAACAAGAGCCAGGGTAAAGGCCATGAAGAAGGTTCCGATCAATCCACCTTTGTCGGCCATAGAATCACTCTTAGTGGTCCATGAGCTTGGTAAGGTGATTTCGTAAAACCCAAAAAATGAAAATGCAAAAGCAATAAATATTAAGAAAAACAAAGTATTTGCAATCCAGTTAGTTGATAGCGCGTTTAGTGCATCAGCACCAAAGAATGCAGTAATGGCCAAGCCAATTAATACATAAATGAAAATGATAGAAGCGCCATAAATCAAACCATTTCGAATACCTGTAGCTCTGTTGGTACTTCCCTTAGTGAAGTAACTCACCGTAAGTGGAATCATTGGGAAAACACAAGGCGTCAACAAGGCAAGTAGTCCACCCACAAAACCAAAAAAGAAAGTAAAGAACAAATTTTGACCTTTTGCATTTTCTTCTTCACCACAGTCTCCGATTGGAGATTCATAGGTTTTTTGAATTACTGGAATGGCTTGGTCAATCACATTGCCACTTACTTTAGATGCAAAACCAGCACCAGCATTCGCTGCTCCGCCTGCGCCTGCTGCAGTAATAGCTGGCATGTTATCTTTACCAATATAAGTTGTCATTTTATCTGCTTGGAAAAAAAACGGTACTGCCGTTGGAGGCAAACATTTAGTCGCATCACAAGTCTGAAATTCGATTTCTGCTTGAACGGGCTTCGAAGGATCTTTCAATTTTACTCGTTGAGTGAATGTTGCTGATTTTTTGAACTTAGTCAAATTCATTTCAAACATCTTATCGAAAGCTTTGATAACCTTTGGACTCTCTTCTTTTGATTTTCCAACCAGCTCTAAATTGCTGTCTTTTTCATCCCAGTAAAAAAGTGTAGGAAGAGGTCCCTCATCACTTTCGAGATATTGAGAATACATATACCAACCGTCTTCAATGTCAGCTTTTAGGATGAGATCGTATTCGTTGTCACCAACTTTTTTTGAAGTGATATTCCATTTGACAGGTTCGAGTAATCCCTTAGACTTGGAAGGTGTTTTCTTTGGAGCGGAAGGTGCAGCAGCAATAGCTGTTTTTTTTTCGGCAGGTTTTGTTTCTGCTTTTGCAGGTTTCTTTGTTTTAGCTTTAGCAGAAGATTTATCCTTCTTGCCAAAAACCTTGTCTTGTGCTTTGTCAGAAGCAGCTTTGAGTTTATCAACCTTAGCTTTTGTTTTTTCAACTACCTTTTCAGCTGGCTTTGTTTCTTTAACAGGAGTTGCTGGTTTTTCCTCAGCTGTAGTTGCACCAGATTTAGCAACAGGCTTTATAGTAAAGCTGTAATCTACATCAGTAGGAGGTAGGCATTTGGTATCATCACAGGTCATAAAAGTCAGATAACCTTCGATTGGCTTGTTATAATCGCTAACGGTTACCTTTTGCGTAAAAATGGCTTTCTTGGTAAACTTAATTACATTCATTTCAAAGAGCTTGTCAAACGCTTCTTTTCTTGAGCCAGATTCTTCGTTTTTACCCTTTAAGGCAAAATGGGCACCTTTGTCATATTCGAAAGAAGTTCGGACGGGCCCGTCATCGCTTTCAAGATATTGAGAATAGATTGACCAACCATCGTCAATGGTAGCTGTAAAGATTAAATTAAAATCATCACCACTAATATGCTTGTGATCCATAGACCATTTGACAGGTTTGTGAATTTGAGCAAGAGAAGCGCTGATGCTACTAAAGATCAGTAGTGTGAGAATTATCAGATTTCGCATGATTGAAAGAAGTTATTTATTTGACTAAAATGTGCTGTACTATATAAGCGCTAATTAATATATCTATAATAAGCATTCCAAAAATAAATTGGCAGTAAGTAGCTATCTCTTACTGCCAAATTATAAAATCCAAATTAAGGGATTTTTAAGGATAAAAATTGTCGAAATGCTGCCTTAATGGATATTTAACACCAAAATGGGGCTAAAATGGCCTGTTAAATTAGTTTTTTAACGCAATTGAAAATTTAACATTTTCAGGTGGTAGGCAACTTTCAGCATCACAGGTCATATATGTTAAGCTTCCATTGACCACTTCGGTCATTGAATCAACGATAACACGTTGAGTGAAGCGAGCCTTGTTGCTAAACTTGACCAATTTGATCCCAAAGGTCTTATCGAAGGTTTCCTTCTTATTTCCTGCCTCCTTAGTTTTTCCAACTAACTGGATTTTAGCATCTGTATCAAATTCGAAAGAAGTTGGAATTGGACCTTGTTGTGATTCGAGGTATTGAGAATATACAGACCAACCTCGATCGATGTCAGCCTTAAAAATAATGTCGTATTCTTTATCGCTTACTTTCTCTACTTCGAAACTCCACTGAACAGGCTCTAGCTGAGCAAATAGGTTGCTGCTAATCAAAACTAGAAAGCAAGAGAAAATGATAGTCTTTAAATTATTACCCATGATTGTTTTTCTTGTTAATCGGTTCAAAGTCCAATTACCCTGCCAGACCCGAAGGCTTAAGCTTGGGATAGATTGCTTTAAAATCTTTTATTGTTCAGGGATACTGCTAGTCTCCAAAGAGGAGGGGATTTGATTGACCATTCTATGGTCCACATATAAAACAGCTTTACGTAGCTTTCGCTATAAATGTTTTAATTCCTGCTGAAAGAACGTTATTATTAGATACCCTTAACGTTGGATTGGCTCAGTCTATCCAAAAGGATCAAACTAAGCGGTTATTATCAGTGCGAAAATGGTATAAAATAGTGGGGACGTTACTGCTGGGCACAAATTTAGTAATAAAATCGAGATTTAACTGCACTAAAAGCCTGTATTTACTGGGAAATTCCAAATAATAATGCCTTTACTGGAGAATGATCAACAAATCTAAAAACAGTTTGAATGTCTTTTATTTGAAAACTACCCACCTATGTACCAAAAAGGTTTGAATTGGAGCAAGAAGATACCTGCAAGTAACAAGAAATGTAAGGCTTCGGCCAGTCGTCTATTCATGTACAGAAATGTCATTCCGATAAGGAAAGAAAGTGGAACGGCCAGAAAGATTAAATGATCTGCCTGTATATTGTCTTGAATCAGTAGGGTAGTTGCTGAAAATGCTAATACCCAGAAAAATACGTCAACAAATTTTTGAGCTTGGATGCTTACTTTATAAGTATAGGTTCTATAACTAAATATGGCGGCTAGAATGAAAATGGCAAACATGCTTAGTTGAACATAACTATCCCACTCATTTGAAAGATTAGCATCTAGAAAACCAATATTTCCAAAGGATCGACTCCAAAAGTCTGGTAAAGCGTTTTGAACAAAATAGTATATACCAACCAACCAAAAAGGTGAGATAAAACCTAGTAGTAAACCAATTTGTTCTTTTATCTTAAAAGCTCTTAAAATAAAGAAGCCAATAAATATAGCTCCGATAAAAACAATGGATGAAAAGTAGAATAAGGTAGCCAGCCCAATCCAAAGTCCTGCATTGAAGATCCGACCATTGGAATAATATTTTTTGTAGACTCCTAGTAGTTCGTACAATGCCAATATCAGGAAAGTATTGGCGACTAGGACAGGAGATAAGTATAGAAAGTCGGGAAAAGAACTACACAGTAAAACATAAAATACACCTGGGAATAAACTTACCGATCGAGCTACTCTATATCTGGCTGCTGTAATATTGATAAGCAGAGCTTGCAAAAAAATAAGAATAATGGACAGCACTGCAGAGAGCGTTCCTTCTGGTGGAACAATACTAAGAAGATTCTCACCCAAAATGCCTCCTTGGCCGGGGTGTAACTCATATGGAACAACAAATGAGGAAAAACGCAACAAAAGAATGTAGAAAATCAATAGCGCATTGGCAACTAGCTGATTTGTTCTAAATAATGATAACACCTAAGTCTTCTGATTTAATTTGAATTAAAGCATAATATTACCAAAGTTATTTGGCAAATAGAAATGAAATGAGACTAAGCCAATGCTTCCGTAAAAAATCGCATACTCACTTCAACTAATTCCTGACTATGTGATGGAAGTTTTGTAGACTCAAAGGGATGGCTTCCGCCAAAAACATGATTGGCACCTTCTATTAAGTGTAACCTAGAATTAGAATGCCATTGATGTATTTGCTTTGCTGCAAAAGCGGGTACAGCTGGATCTTCGCTACCATGTACTACTAGTAAGTTCAAGTCAGCTCGTTTTTGCAACGCTTTTTCAATGTTCAACATATCTTCATTCGCTTTAAAATCTTCAAACAGTTGGTAATACAGCGGCATGTTTTGTTTGGTACGGCCATTCCTATTGTAAAGGACACCTTTTGTTTTCCACTCATCCAAAATATCGGGCTTATCTCTCCACGAATAATCAAGATGACTCACAGCAGCCCAGGTTGCTAAAGCCTTGATGCGTTGATCATTTGCTGCTTTTATAATACCGATCCCACCTCCGCGGCTATGACCAATCAATCCAATTTGTGGGCTGGTCCATGTTTGTTGCTCAATCCAGTTGAGGACTATCTCAATATCGGCCAACTCTTTTGTATAGGTATTGTTCCCAAAAGCTTCTAGATCAGCAAAATCAAAGGGTTGACTTGGCGTTGTACCATTATGAGAAAAATTAAATTTAACAAAAATGAATCCTGCTTTTGCAAAAGTTTGCGCGATTAACTCCCAATGGCCCCAATCCTTAAACCCCTTAAAGCCATGAGCAAAGAGGATAATTCCCTTGCTTTTCACCTCTTCAGGAAAATAGCTATCGATTGTGATCGGTTTCCCCTGACTTCCGTCAACAATAGTGTCCTTTTGACTGTTCATTATAATGAGATTTAGAGATTAGTAAAATGTCGATATAGATTTGAAAAAAAGTGATTTAGACGATAGAAAAAGCCGATTTAGAGTTCAGTAAAACATCGATTTAGGTTTTAGAAAAGTGTCTGATTTAGAATTTCTTGTCTACTTTTGCAAAAACTTAGATGATATTAAATTTACCTTGCATCTGTACGAAGCTAAAAAATAATCATTGATGGTCAAAACCATGAATAAAATAAAGGCCCCTATAGCGGAAGAGCTCAAGATATTTGAGAAGCGCTTCCGTGAAGCCATGAAGAGTAAAGTGCCTTTGTTGGACAAGATTACGTATTATATTGTACAACGCAAAGGTAAGCAGGTTCGTCCCATGTTTGTCTTCCTAAGTGCCCAACTTTGTGGTCCCACCAACGATAACTCATACACCGCAGCATCACTGATAGAGCTTCTTCACACCGCAACACTTGTACACGATGATGTGGTAGATGACTCATACCAGCGGCGTGGTTTCTTCTCCGTTAATGCCATCTGGAAAAATAAAATCGCGGTTTTAGTTGGCGACTATTTTCTTTCACAAGGATTATTGCTTGCACTAAAACACAAACAATATCGCATACTCGAAATTGTTTCTAATGCAGTAAAAGAAATGAGTGAAGGGGAGCTTTTGCAAATTGAAAAAGCGAGACGCCTAGACATCAAAGAAGAAATATACTACGATATCATTCGCCAAAAAACTGCTTCTTTAATTGCAGCAGCTTGTAGCGCTGGAGCAGCTTCCACTACTAATGATGAAGCCGTTATTGAACGCATGCGACTGCTAGGCGAAAAAATTGGAATTGCATTTCAAATTCGTGATGACCTTTTTGACTTCGGTGTTGATGATGTAGGCAAGCCCTTGGGAATCGACATTAAAGAAAAGAAGATGACCCTTCCCTTAATTTATGCACTCAATCAAACCGACAATCGGCAACGTCGTAAAATCATAACAAGCATAAAACGTGATAGCGAAAATGCGGAAAAGGTAAAAGAGATCATCGAATTTGTTCGAAAGAGTGGGGGACTTGAATATGCGACCAAGGCAATGCATGAATATAGAACTGCTGCTTTTGAAATTCTACATAGTTTCCCAGAATCTCCTGCACGGAAGGCACTAGAAGAGTTGGTTACTTTTGTGACGGATCGGAAGAAGTGAGAGAGGGTGAGACCGCCTGCGGCTGTCAGATCGCTGCAACTGCCTGTGGCAGTTTGGCTGAGAGATCATTCGGCCTCGGCCTCATTGAGAGATCGCTGCGCTGAGAGACTTTACAGGACCGTAGCTCCGCAATATAGTATTCGCGTTAGAGGGAAAGTCTCTCAGCGCAGCGATCTCTCAGTAGTGGCACCGCTGCTACGTTCTCTCAACGAAGTGATCTGACAGCCTGCCGGCAGGCAGGCGAAGCGGTCTCATTTTAAAGCCGTTCAATCTCAGCACCCAAAGCATTCAAACGCGTATCAATGTGCTGGTATCCTCTGTCTATTTGATGAATGTTGCGAATGGTACTCGTACCTTTTGCAGACATCGCCGCAATCAATAAAGCAACACCTGCTCGAATATCTGGGGAGGTCATTTCAATGCCACGTAACTGATGTTTTCTGTTGAGTCCAATTACCGTAGCTCGGTGCGGATCACACAAAATGATTTGAGCGCCCATGTCAATTAATTTATCGACAAAAAACAATCGACTCTCAAACATTTTTTGATGAATCAAAACACTTCCTTTTGCCTGAGTCGCCATTACCAATATGATACTCATCAAGTCGGGACAAAAGCCAGGCCATGGCGCATCATAAATTGTCATGATAGAACCGTCAATAAATGTTTGAATTTCGTATTGATCTTGTGCAGGTATGTGAATGTCGTCACCGTTGATATTCATTTCCACACCCATATTTCTGAAAGTGCGTAAGGTATTACCAAGCTCATTAATCGCACAGCCTTGAATCGTAATGTCAGATTGTGTCATGGCAGCAAGTCCAATAAATGACCCCACTTCGATAAAGTCAGGAAGGATACGATGATCTGTTCCATCAAGGCGATCCACTCCATGTATGGTCAATAAATTAGAACCAAGGCCTTCAATATTTGCGCCCATTGCATTGAGCATTCTGCAGAGTTGTTGGAGGTATGGTTCGCAAGCTGCGTTGTAAATTTTGGTAGTGCCTTCACTAAGTACAGCAGCCATAACCATATTGGCAGTACCGGTTACGGAAATCTCATCCATCAAAACGTAGGTGCCTTTTAGTTTGTCTGCTTCTAAAAGGTAGTTACCATTTTCTTCGTCGTAGCGAAAATTAGCACCTAACTTTTCAAAACCATGGAAGTGTGTGTCTAATCTTCTACGCCCAATTTTGTCACCACCTGGTTTTGGCAAATAAGCTCTACCGAAGCGTGCAAGTAAAGGTCCGATTAACATAACCGATCCTCTAATTTTTCGAGCATCTCTTTGGAAATCATCTGAACTAAAAACATCAAGGTTAACTTCGTCAGCTTGAAAGGTATACGTGTCTGGACTTTTTTGATTCACCTTTACATTCAATCCTTTTAATAGGTTGATCAATCGTTGAACGTCCAAGATGTTTGGAATATTAGAAATAATAACTTCCTTGTCAGTCAGTAATACTGCTGAAAGTATTTGTAAGGTTTCATTTTTTGCACCTTGAGGAACGATGGTTCCGTTTAGAGTTTTTCCTCCTGTAACTTTAAAAGCGTCTTGCATAATCGAATAAGTTTTAGATTGCTAAGTAACAACAAAAATTTAACTTAGAGAGTGTGATTCAATGATTAATGGCTGAAAATGTCAACGCTTGTATTGTAAAACAACGTTCTTTTACAGATCTCGTGGCCAATGTTAAAATGGAAGCAAAAGTGACCGAAGGAAACGTTGATTTTATTTTATCATTGGGTTCTACCACGAGATTTGTTAAAGAACCTAAAACAATAGAGTTAACATCAGCGCATAATGACTGATACCTAATAGTTCCGGACTTGAAAAAGAGTTTGATATTGAATCTGGTTGGAAAAACTGAAACAGATATTTTGGACCTGTTTCAGTTTTTTAGAATGCAACTGAATATTTCAGATTGCTATTGTAGTAACGCCTGATGTCTACGAGCTATTGTTACGTAGATAATTATTTTCTTTTGTGGCGTGATTTTCCGTTGTTTCTTTTGTTGTCTCGTCCACCTCGTCTATTGTCTCTACTATTAGATGATCTTCTTTTCGAATCTCTACTATCCCTGTCTCTGTCTCTACCACTTCCACCACTACCAAGACTATCTAAGAAAGTACCGTCCTGAACAAAAAGTTTTCCACCAGATAAAGTAGCAAGGTCATTTTTAATGATCTCATCGCTGATGTAATGTTCTTTGTTCCAAGTTTTGTACGCTAGCTTCATATAAGAACCGATAACGTTTACAAAAGCTTCACGTTTTGGGCCTTCTTCCATTGAGAGTGCCTTCTCGATTAGTGTTTGTACGTTGTGCCCATAGTGACGTTTTTTTGTGTCGTTGTGCGGGTAGGGTACTCGATCTGGTTTTTTAAAAGCATCTTCCTTTTGAGGAATAATATCGTTATAAGGTGTTACATCAAGATCATATTCAGCAATGTGGTAAACGTGCCCCCAAAGTTTTTCACGATAATCTTCAATCGTTCTGTTCTGTGGGTTCATTTGATGCATTAACGTAATGATCTTTTCAATAAAAGCTTGTCTCATTTCTTTATCCTCAATTGTCTTAGCATGGTTGATAAGCAATTGGACATTTCGACCATATTCAGGTAGGATCAATTCTGACTTAGCAGAATTGTATTCCATATTATGATGTTCGTGTTTACTCATTATCTTCTTATTTGTGTTTTACGACAATGCCTATTTTTTATTTGTAGGTATTGTCATAAAAACTTTTAAATTAAATTTCTACTTTGAATCGTCAAAGAATCCAGTATGTTATTCTACTGTTACTGATTTAGCTAGATTTCTAGGTTGGTCAACATTACATCCTCTCATGAGTGCAACATGGTAAGAAAGTATTTGCAATGGAATGACTGACAATAGAGGTGTAAGTGGTTCTTCTGTATCAGGAATTTCAATCGTATAATCAGCTATTTTACTAATCACGGATTCGCCTTCAGTTACGATAGCAATTACTACACCTTTTCTTGCTTTAACTTCTTGGATGTTACTTACAATCTTTTCGTAAGCACTTTTGTTGGTAGCAATAACGATTACTGGCATATTCTCATCAATCAAAGCAATAGGACCATGCTTCATTTCTGCTGCTGGATACCCTTCTGCGTGGATGTATGAGATTTCTTTGAGTTTGAGAGCGCCCTCTAATGCGATTGGGAAGTTATAACCTCTTCCAAGGAAGAGTGCATTATTAGCGTCTTTTATTTCAGATGCAATGTACTCAATCTTTTTGCTTGATTCTAAGATTTTAGCGACCTTATTCGGAATATTCTCCATTTCTTCCACCAGTGTTTGGTAGTATGTTTTAGGAATAGTTCCTTTTCGGTACCCTAAATGGATGGCCATCATTGATAGAAGCGTAACTTGACCAGTGAATGCTTTGGTAGATGCCACTCCGATTTCAGGACCAACGTGGATGTAAGAACCGGCATCTGTGATTCGCGCAATTGAAGAACCAACTGAGTTAACAATGCCATAAAGCAAAGCTCCTTTATCTTTTGCCAATTCAAGGGCTGAAAGTGTATCTGCAGTTTCACCAGATTGAGAAATAGCAATGACTACATCTTTTTTGCCGATGATTGGATTTCTATATCTGAGCTCAGAAGCGTATTCTACTTCTACAGGTATTCGAGCTAACTCTTCAAAGAGGTATTCTGCGACCAAACCTGCATGCCATGAAGTTCCACATGCAGCAATGATTAATCGATCAGCATTAGAAATTCGTTCCATGCAAGTAGCAAGACCACCTACTCTAATCCAACCTTCTCCAGCATTCAAACGACCACGCATACATTCTGCAATCGTTTTAGGTTGTTCGTATATTTCTTTCAACATGAAGTGCTCGTAACCACCTTTTTCCATTTCTTCGATTTTTAAATCGAGTTCTTGAATAAAAGGAGTTTGCACTTTGTTGTCTATCGTTTTGATTTGCATTTCACCGTCTCGGGTGACCACTGCAATTTCTCCATCATTAAGATAGACAACATTGTTGGTGTGCTCAACCAAAGGTGTTGCATCAGAGGCAATGTGGAATTCATCTTGGCCAATCCCAAGAACCAATGGGCTTGCCTTTCTTGCCGCAACTAGTTTGTTTGGATCTTCCCTGTCCATTACTACAATGGCGTAAGCACCGACAACTTTTGCTAAAGCAGCTCTTACCGCTTCTTCAACTGGAAGATTACCTTGACTTTGTAATTCTTCGATAAGGTGAATAAGGACTTCGGTGTCTGTTTGGCTAGTGAAGGTATGTCCCGCTTTTATAAGAGTTTCTTTTAGAACAGCATAATTTTCGATAATGCCGTTATGGATAATGACTAGTCTACCATTCCCCGATTGGTGAGGGTGTGCATTAATGTCATCAGGTTTACCGTGAGTGGCCCATCTAGTATGTCCCATTCCGATAGTTCCTTCAAGGTTTTTACTCTGAGCATGCTTGATGAGGTCATTTACCTTGCCTTTACATTTGTAAACGTTTAGGGTTCCATTTTGTATTGCGATTCCAGCACTATCATAGCCTCTATATTCTAATCTTTTGAGTCCATTGATCAGAATGGGGTAAGCTTGTTTTTTGCCGATATAAGCTACTATTCCACACATAATAAGAGAATTTTTGTTGAAGTTGATTAGAACTTCTGTATTAAAATAGGTGTTGTTTTGTCTTGCTAGTTACTCACTTAAACGAGTATAAGTCAAATTTAGTTTGGCCGGGTAGTCAGAATGTTTGGAGCCATAGAGAATTACTCTCGACGCTTGTTCTTGTTTAGGGAGTATTCTTAAAACTAGTGTTTTATTTTCAACTCCGTCTGCTATTTCTTGGAAAGCAGCAGTAATGTTCATCTTGTAGACTTGTCTTGGATCACCTGAAGTAGAAGATTCTACTTGTCCTCCAAATAAGGTTATGTCTCCTCTACTTAGCGCAAAGTCAACATCGTCAATGATTGAAAGCGTACCATCTGCTTCCCGAGTTGCCAGTATTATTTGGTTCGGATTAGGGAATAGACTAGTATCTTGTACGCTAATTGTAAATTCAAGTTCCGCTTTATTGATAATTGCATTACTTATTTTATCAGCATAAGGAATTTCGATCTCTGCGCTTGGCCCAGAAAGTGCTTGAAGGTAAATTTTCTCCTCTCCTGAAGTAAAGCCACCCGTAAAAGCATCGTTAACTTCTGGAGTAAAAGTGTGGTTCATTCTACTGAACTTAGCTAATCTGACGCTATTTATTGTATTAGGAGAGGTGTTGAATGTATAAGAAACTCTGTTCTCTTCTGTTTCTCCATCTTCTGTTGTCCTAAAATAGATGGACAATCTACTATCATTAGATAATAAGTTAAAGCTTACAATGCCATCTGTTGCTGTTTCAGCTTTGATATGTAATCCTTTATAGTTAGAAAGAAAAGCAGAATCTTTTTGTAAAGCATCGAATAATGGATCTTGAGTTAAAAGGTCTTGCTCGAAAGCTAAAAGTTCTTCTGCAAGTTCCATGGTTAATGGAATTCTAAGCTGAGCAGGAGAAGTAGTGGTGTCTCCTTCTAAAAGCAATTCTGATAAATTAGGTTTGAAAGTATGTGTAACAAAAGGTGTAGGATCAAAATCAAAATCCTCATTGCTATAATAAGTATCGAATTTATTAAGATCTTCATTTAACCAGTGGGCGGCAATAGTATACGTTTCATCGTCAGCACCGTAAAAACTACTTTCATCATACACTAAAGAAAGGATAATAGAATCAATTTCAGCAGTAAGATAAACGTCTGGGTCAGTAATCGAAGTAAAACTAGATGTTAATTGGCTATAGATGCTTGCATTGATATTGCCAAAAGTAGGATCATTGAAATCACCTATCAAGTAAGAAGAATATGGATTCTCTCTAAACGGGTCGTGTGCTATGATACTGTCTTCTTTGACGGTACGCATCCGTAGGGTTAAGGTGTCGGTAAATTCGATATTAGCCTGATCTCCAACTAATAATTCAGAACCAACAGGAGATGATTTTGTGCAGGAGTTCATAAAACCTACGACAAGTATGAATAATGCGAATTGTAATCCAAGAACTTTTCTCATTCTTTTAATGATTTGACTTTAGTATAAAAATAGTTTAAAAGGAAAACGAAATAAACGGAAATCTTGTCTATTTCTTGGTGAAGATAATCACTCTTTCTAGTAAATTTGACTAGTGTAAGACTGATACTGACACGAAATAATGGTGCAGACGAATTGGATAAAGTTGCCTAGTGTCATTTGGAAACTAAGAGGTCTGCTTTCGTTCTAAAACAAGAATTGCCATCTAGTCTTTGTTACAAAGCTTAGATGGCAATTTATTGAGTATTATTTATCCTTACTCAGCAACTTCTTGTTCGAGTAAAGAGTGATAGAATTCTAAATAAGCAGGAAGGAATCCCTCTTTTTGGAAATCCAATACTGGCTTGTCTATTCCTTCTAAAGCTGCTTGTACAGTAGCAGAAAGATTTTCACTTCCTCTAATGATTGCATCTGAAGCAGCAATTGCTCCTTCGTGCAAACTTACTTTGTTGCCTTCAGTGCCAGCAATGTAAGTAGCTAGATCTTTAGCATTCATGCTATTGATAGAAGCCTTTTGAATGAAATCTTCATTGAAGGCAGCTCCCATTGAATTTTCATAAGCAGAATAAATCACTTTAGATTGTTGGAAGAGTGGCTCATTTGCATAGCTAGTTTTTAAGTACAATGGTATTAGACTTGTTAACCAACCGTGGCAGTGAATGATGTTTGGTGGCCATCCAAATTTCTTAACCGTTTCAATAACTCCTTTACAGAAGAATATCATTCGCTCAGCATTATCTTCAAAAGGCTTTCCTTTATCATCTTCAAATACTGACTTACGCTTAAAGAAATCATCATTATCCAAGAAGTAAACCTGGAGACGTGCTCCTGGTAAAGAGGCTACCTTTATAATTAGAGGAAAATCATCTTCATCTACGATGATGTTCATACCAGAAAGACGAACTACTTCATGTAGACGGTGCCTACGCTCGTTAATTGTCCCAAATCGTGGCATTAAAACTCTAATTTCCATGCCCTTCTCCTGAATATATTGTGGCAGTTTATTTGCTATTTCGGCGATCTCAGATAGTACAGTATAAGGCTGCATCTCCTGAGTTATTATCAAAACTTTCTTCTTATCCATATACACGACATAATTTTATAAAAACGAAATTATATTTCACTTTTCAATGAACAGGTGTGCAAATTTAGTAAAAAATTGGGACTTT
>CALGLS010000379.1 GCA_937959375.1 uncultured Saprospiraceae bacterium | reverse complement strand
AAATAGGTACAAGGGTAAATTCCAAGGAGAGATGCATCCAACGACTCCAATCGGTTGACGCAAAGTATAGTTTATTGCTTCGCCAGGCATATGGTGCGATTCAGAAGAAAAATGCAGGATTGCTGTTGCAAAAAAGCGAATGTTCTGATGCGCGCGAGGAATGTCAATGGTAGAAGAAGTCTTAATTGGTTTTCCAGAGTCGATTGTTTCTGCTTTCGCAAATTCCTCTAGGTTTTGTTCGATGATATCTGCTATTCGTGCTAATATCCTGTATCGTGTATTTACATCTGTTTTTGACCAGGCGGGAAAGGCACGTTCGGCAGCTTCAACCGCTAGTTCTACGTCTTTAGCATCACTGTCTGGTATTTGAGAATATACTTTCCCGGTTGCGGGGTTATAATTATCAAAATACGCTCCTGAGTCAGGAGGCAATAGTGCGCCGTTGATATAATTTTTGATGTATTTATCGGTAGCCATACTTGTCGGTCTAGTAAAGTTCGTTTTATCTACTTCAGTTTAAATTATTGTGCTCTTTGGGGAAGGCTTAAAATTAAGCATTTTATTGGCCTTCTACTGATAAATCGCGAGGAGAATTGGAAGTAGAATGGGAATTAGAATTAGAATGTGAGTCAGAATGGTGCTTTAACGTAAATGGAATGGAAATGGGAATGGGAATTTGCATTCGAACGTTTTTTTTTCACCATGGAGACATGGAGGAAATGGAGCCTTATTTCGCGAAAGGACATAGAGACTCTTTTAGCTGAAGCTAAAATTGTGATGGAGAGAACTGAGGAGTCAGTTGAAATAGAATTAGAATTAGAATGGGAATGGGAATTGGAATGGAAATGCCCTCTAACGTAGGATTACGCGGTAGAGGGCATTCACATTTCGATCTGGCCTGGCGGCCAGACAGGTTCACATTCACATTCCAATTCCTAAAAGCTTCCATCAGAGGAGCGATACAGGACGGCAAGTACCGTTTGGCCAACAGCACGTAGGGTTGTTTTGTTGATTACATCCATATCGTCGTCGTGGGTGTGCCAGTAGTGACCGAAACCTGTTTGGGTGTTGGCAGGGCGATTGATGATGTCAATCATTTTAGTATTGCTCATTCTATTGACAAAATAATGATCGTCGATGATTTCGCGCGTCTGATCCATTACGAAGTAATTACCATACCCCATATTTTTCGCTAGCTTCCACATCTTATTGACGACCTGAGGAGCTACTGCCATTGAACCACCTTCTCGTGTAAAGCGGGCTCCTTTTGAACCAACCATATCTAACAAGATTCCGAATTCATTGCGATAACCAGGAACATGAGGATTCTTAGACCAATGTTGAGCACCGAGACACCAGCTCGCCTCTGCTCCTTTTCCTTCACCCTGATCTTCCACATCAAACAAGATAATATCTACGCCCATGTCAATATTATTTTCTCCTAAGACTCGAGCTATTTCTAAAAGTACTCCAACGCCGCTTCCACCATCGTCTGCTCCTGGAATTGGGTCTTTTTGTTTTGCGGTATCCTTATCGTAATCTCCGATAAAACGAGTATCCCAGTGCGCTGCTAATAGAATTCGTTTAGCATGACCAGGGTTGTACTGTGCGATTATGTTGGTCGCTTTATAAATCGTACCAGTGTAGCCTTTTGCATCAAAATCATCCTCAATAACTTCAGCACCAAAGGAATTGAATTTACTTACGAGCCAATTCTTGCAGGCAGTATGTGCGGCAGTATTCGGGACACGAGGTCCAAAGGCTACTTGTTTTTCAACATAAGCATAGGCAGAATCTCGATTGAACCGAGGAACCTTTGCGTGTGGCTTTTTCTTCGTTGGCGTTACTACTTTTTTGTCATCATCCTTTACTACTGGTGGATCTGACTTACAGGCCCCTAACAATAAGATAACGAGTATACAACCTAGCGCTTTAAGTATGTGCTTGTTCATGATTTCTTTTTGATTAATTCAATTTATTCTTTTCCCCAGGTTGTTCCATCCTTTCCATCCTTCACTACGATGCTTAGATCTTTCAATACGTCGCGAATTTTATCAGAGGTTCCCCAATCTTTTTTCTCTCGAGATGATTGACGGATATCGATAATTAATTGCATCAAGCCATCCATCGTTCCATCTCCACCTCCTGCTTCCAGTTCGTCTTGCAAACCAAATACTTCGTAAATAAAGTCTTTGAATGTTTTTTGTAGTCGTTCTAAGGTTGCTGCCGACAAGTCAGTCATCGCTAGGTGACCATCTTTCAGTCCATTTATTTTTGACACCAATTCGAATAGACGTGCCATAGCCATTGGTGTATTGAAGTCGTCATTCATTTGCTCGTGTGCTGCATCAATCAAAGTGTTGATTTCTTTTCCTAGGTCTGCATCTGTACCATCATTTGCAGCAGCTAAACCACCCAATACTTTATTGGCTTCCATTAATCGACGGTAGCCTTTTTCTGCTGCGAGTAAGGCGTCATTTGTTAAGTCAAGCGTACTGCTGTAATGCGATTGCAGCATAAAGAATCGAATCGCCATTGGGCTGTAGCCTTTTGTAATATTTGGATTATTACCACTAAATAATTCGTGTGGTGTGATGGAGTTGCTTATTCCCGTTTCGGGGTCAACCGATTTTGACATTTTCTTTCCATTCATCAAAAGCATGTTGGTGTGCAACCAATAGTTGGCAGGTTGGCAGTTGCAAGCTCCGAAGTTTTGTGCCACTTCGTTTTCATGATGAGGGAACTTAAGGTCGTTACCACCTCCGTGGATATCGAAGGTTTTACCAAGGTACTTTGTACTCATGGCAGAACACTCAAGATGCCATCCGGGGAAACCTTCAGACCATGGCGAGTTCCATCGAAGAATATGGTTTTCGTCTGCCTTGATCCAGATTGCAAAATCTGAAGGATGATTTTTTTCGCTTTGGTTTTTCAGGTCACGTGTTTCAGAAAGCAAATCTTCTAGTACTCGACCTGATAGTTTACCATAAACGCCTTTTGCTTCCGAAAATTTAATGGTGTCAAAATAAACAGAGCCATTTTTAACATAGGCAAACCCATTATCAAGAATGGCTTGTACCATTTCTATTTGTTCGATGATATGCCCCGTAGCCCGTGGTTCGATACTTGGCGTAAGCGTATTGAAGATGTTCATCATATCGTGAAACCCAACGGTGTATTTGTGGGCCACTTCCATTGGTTCAAGTTTTTCTAATCTTGCTTTTTTACCCAATTTATCTTCTGCACCTGTATCCACATCTCCTTCAAGATGACCTACATCCGTAATATTTCGAACATATCGTACTTTATACCCTAGAAATAAAAGGTAACGGTAAATAACATCGAAAGCCACGAAAGTTCGAACGTTCCCTAGGTGAACATCGCTGTAAACGGTAGGACCGCAAACATACATACCGATGTAACCTTCATTGATCGATTTGAAAACTTCTTTCTTACGGGTAAGACTGTTCTGTACTTTTAACTGTGTATCCATGCGGCAAAAATAGTTAAATAATTATTGAAATGGGAAACTGAAATTGAATTAGAATTAGAACCTGCCTAGCCGATAGGATAGGTTAGAATTAGAATGGAAATCAGAATAAAAGGTCCCTTACCTTAAGAAATGTATTTAATTTACTCCTGTACGTTCATTCTAGCTCAAATTACTCAGTGGATTAACGGATACTTTACTTAATCGGTTCATTTATGAAGATCAATTTTTGATCTTTTAGTAAAGCCTTCGTTTTAGCGGGATTGTTGGTAAATCCGAGGATGCAGCCCCCTCCGCCGGCACCACATAATTTTAGCTTGCTGTGATCGCTGTTGAGGCAATCTAGCCATGCTGTTCGGAAGTCAGTTGGAATCATTTCTGAGAAATACTTAAACTGGAAGTAGCTGATATGATGGATGAGGTCAAGGAGTTCATTTGGTTTATTTTTCAAAAAGGCGTTGATTCCATCCTCTACTAGGGGGATTAGTTCTGCACCTAAGCGCTTTTGATAGATATCGTCTTGGCACTTATTGAGGAACAATTGAACCAAAGGTTCGGTTTGGCGAGCCATGCCGGTGTCGATTAAAAAGAGTTGTTTGAGATGCTCGTCGTTTACATCCACGATTTCCAACTTCGTTTTGGAGTGAAACAGAACCGACTGATTTAAAAAAGAAACGAGTGGATCTACTCCTGAACTTGATCCATGAAAACAAGATTCAATGAATGCTAGTTTTTGTTGTAACTCAGTTATATTTTCAGTTCGACTTACATTAGCAAATCGATCATAAACGGCAGCTGTTACAGCACCTGAACTTCCGAGTCCGTATCCTTGAGGAATGTTAGATTGAAAAAAGTCGCCGCTGGTTAATGCGTTTGCGAAAGCGGTTGTATCGACTTCTTGCAAGTCTCCATTCTCTTGTGCAGATTTAATGTAGCTAAGCAAGTTGGGCAAACCCAATTGTAATGTTTGTCTTGTTTTTCTATCTGCTGCTTGTTGCCATTGTCCGCCATATTGATGAATCGGAATTGCAAGTGCTTTAGAAGCTTGAATAATGGTATACTCTCCGAAGAGTAATAATTTCGCTGGATATTTTTTAGTATTCGTCATTGGTATCTACGCATTCCTACTTTGCCTTTGATGTCATTTCGTGGCGTAAATTTTTGTAATCTTTCAAGACTACTTTTATAGAACCAACAGATACGGGAGATTCAATTAGTAAAGGTATTTTGTTGGCATCATCCGTTACCCAAATATTCATTTTTGCATCTTCTGTAAAAACATCTCCAACGATTACTTCAGGGCTAAACTTAACCGTATTGAAGCGACCTCTCCCCTTTATCTTTTTACCTTTTTGTTTTCCTTCATATTTCACTTTAAGTGGCCAAATTTCTTTGTCCATAAAAATTTTGATTGGGAACTCATCCCCTTTTGCATAATTATCAAATTGAATATTTCGTGCATGGTAAACAATTGACAAAACATCATGTATACAAGCTTCTACATCAAAGGCACGTAGAGTAGCTTTCTCTTTGGTTTTACCTCGTAATGAAGTCAATTTGTTTTGTGCTTGGTCAAATTCGATTTTGTCATACAATTTGTATCCGCCTTCTCTTACATTTCGAATAGAGGTAACGGGTAGCAAGGTTTCTTTATCAACAAAAACTTCGTACTTGTCTCGTACTTTAAAAAACCATTCGTAAGTACTATAGGTTCTTCCTGTTGCAGTAATATGAAAAAGGTTGTCGTTATCTTCTACTTTAAAAACTACTTCGCCGGCAGGTATCCACATGACACCCCAGTTGTAATAAATTTTATAGGTAATTTCTTCACCAACTGCGAATGCTTTATTTTCAGAATAGCAGGCATCTGTGGTATTTATCTCGGTTGATGTATTTGGTAAAATATCGTGGGGGTCGGTGCGCTGCACCTTTTCCTCATTTTTACTACTTCTTTTTACAAATGGGGTTGGTGCGCTGCACCTTTGGCCTGCAGTCAATAGATTGTAGACTCCATCTAAATTCCCATTAGTCTCAATATTGGTTCGAGCCATTGAAATTTTTTTAAACTTTCCTGATGTATCAGAAAAATCAAAAGCCGTTGTAGTCATTAGCAAAACAATGGCAAGAAAAGCGACACTAAGCATCTTTACTTTCATAACCAAGAGATTTTAATACATTAATATTAACAATAAAAATGGCACCTAGCAGAGCGGGGAAAATCATATTGATAATCCACAAACTAAATGTTGATGCTAGAATACTCAATTCGTTTGAACAAAAAGATCCCCAAACAAAAAGTGCTACTTCTCCTCTCATAAATAAACCCATCAAAGGTGGAAGCGGAACAGATGTTTGTAATAAAAAGATCGTAGCAATACAAGCCAATCCCGTCAACAAGGCCACGTCTATTCCAAAAAATCGCAGCATTAGATAATATTGCATTGAATATACGGTATAACGTGCTAAGGCAAATACAATTACTTTTGAGAGTTCTTTTGAGTTATAATTTCTCAAAACATTTACGTGCTTTACGTAGCGTTTGAAATAGTCAGCCATTGGTAAACGTTTTGCAATGGGAACAACTAAATCAATGTTGTAAAAACAGAAGGCCATGAGTGCGACTAAGGCTAAACCTAAAAACATGATTCCTTGTAAAACATAGGTTTCTAATTCAAGGAACGTGTATATAAAATAGATTAAGCCAATCAAGCCTACTGACAATAAAACAAGTAGCTGACTAAAACTTCCGACTAAGGTGGCCACTACGGCTTTCCAGTTATTTTCTGGTTTCACAAAAAGTACACGGCCTGCATATTCTCCTATCCTATTCGGTGTAAAAACAGAGAATGTAACTCCTGCTAAAATTGCTTTGTACATTTTCCAAAAGGATAACTTTTCAATTTCACGAATCAATACTTGCCACTTGCAAGTTTCGAAAGCCCAGTTAAGGGGAATTAAAAGCACTGCCCCAATCAACCACCCCACTTTACTCCAATTCATACTGGCCAAAAAAGTTGCCCAAAGTTCATCTATATTATCACGACTAATAATCTGCTTGTAGATAACCCAAGTCAAGCCTGCGACCACCAATAGCTTGATTAGCCATTCTATCCATTTTCTGGAACGTGGTTTTGTTGCTGTTTCTTTTTGTGTAGCAACGGATGTCAATGTATGTGGTTCTTTTTCCAAATATGGTGTATCTCTCCAACTCCAATATAGAACAATATAAAGGCTTCTTTTATTTATCCGTTATCAATAAGACTGCTTTTTGAGTAGTTTGTTGCTTATTGAAATGTTATAGTTTCTTTAATTCTATTCAAGCTCTTAGCAAGTATTTCATTTACTTACCTTTTCGTACCTTGCAGCAAAAGTAACCATATTGACAGCAAAAGAAAAATATCGCATTTTGGGCGTAGACCCTGGTACCAACGTAATGGGCTATGCTATTATTGAGATAGCTGGCAAAAAGATGAAGCTAGTGGAAATGGGCGTGGTAAAGATGGGTAAATTTGATAGTCATCAAATGAAGTTAAAACAAATATTTGAGCGCTTACAGGCTATTATAGACCGTCATAATCCTAAGGAAATGGCAATTGAAGCACCTTTCTTTGGAAAGAATGTACAATCTATGCTAAAACTTGGACGAGCTCAAGGGGTTGCCATTGCCGCTGCGATGACCAAAGGGCTTGAGATGTGTGAATACTCCCCTAAGTCGATCAAAAAGTCGGTAACGGGAAATGGGAATGCTTCAAAGGAACAAGTCGCTGCGATGCTAGAAAGTATTCTCAATGAAAAGTTAGATGGTGAAACGCTAGATGCTACAGATGCATTGGGTGCTGCCGTTTGTCATTTTTACCAAGCGGGGTCTCCGCTAGGTGGCAAGAAAAAATATAGTGGGTGGGATAGTTTTTTGAAAGACAATCCGGGTAAAATTGGTTAAACCTTAGGGTCGAAAGAAGCCTCCAATATCAGCAGCAATCGCCGCTAATTCCTCTTGTGTATATTCCAGTTTCTTTTTTGAAAAATTGATGTCATTCATCACGTTGATCGGCACTAAGTGTACATGTGCGTGTGGTACTTCTAAACCAATCACTGTTACTCCAACACGATTACAAGCGATGCGCGCTTTGATTGCCTTGGCTACCTTTTTGGAAAAAACCATTAGGCCAGCAAGCAGCTCATCATCCAAGTCAAAGATATAGTCTGTTTCTTCTTTTGGGATAACCAAAGTATGGCCTTTTGCTAGCGGATTAATATCTAGGAAAGCGAGATAATCTTCTGACTCAGCTACTTTATGACAAGGAATTTCGCCTCTTACTATTTTGGAAAAGATTGTACTCATTTTTATATAAAAATCTTTACAATTTCGAATTGAAGATCACCTCTTGGCGTTGAGATTGTTGCAATTTCACCAACGGCCTTACCGAGTAGACCTTTCCCAATAGGGGAGGTTACGCTAATTTTCTTTTGCTTAAGATCCGCCTCTGTTTCAGAAACGAGGTTGTAGGTTAATTCCTTACCCGTTGATACATTCTTAATCGTAACATTGGAGAAAACGACAACTGTGGAAGTATCTAATTGGCTGGCATCGAGGATACGAGCTGTAGCCATTACCTTTTCCATTTCATTAATTTTCAATTCCAACATGCCCTGTGCTTCTTTTGCTGCGTCATATTCTGCATTTTCCGAAAGGTCTCCTTTCTCTCTTGCCTCAGCAATTGCACTAGCTACTTTTGCACGTCCGTTTGATTTTAAATCTTCCAGTTCTGCCTCAAGCTTATCAAAGCCTTCTTGTGATAGGTAGGTATAATTTGACATTGTATATTGATTTACGTTGAAGTTGCAAAAAACAACTTCCTCTATTAAATTAAAGTCCATTTCAATTGAGGTGGACTTGGGTATATAATATCAAAGAACGTTTCCTCCTATAATCAAAGAAGAAACGTTCTCAGACACCATCGTTACACGTAAAGTTATAAAATTTCCCGAATAAATGAATGAAATTCAACATATTTCATTGAGCTCTTGGAATAGATAATAGCATTTAAACGAGTATTTTATCCAATAAAAAAGCAAAAAAAAAGCTTCCCAAATTGTTATTTCAACAATTTGAGAAGCCTTTTTGTGAACGGTTTAACAGTTCTTTTGATTACAAATTAAAGCGCAAACTAATGGTGTGAGATCCACTCCATAGTTTGGTATGTCTGTAAGCATAGTCGATACCAAATGTATTATCGCTACCTTTCTTCAATGGAACTTCCATAGAAACACCAGCACTTACACCTGTGTATACAGGAGCTTTTTCGCCGCCATCTGCAGTAGATCCAAATTCAAATCGGTAAGCTGCTCTAGCCATAAACATTTTGTTAAATGCATATTCAGCACCAGCACCAATTTGGTCTTGAGAGAAAGAGTTTGCTGTAAAGTTACCAAGTATCGTCAAACGATTCTTTGGGTTGATCACAAAATCATAAGAAGCTCCAATGTTTACCATTGAAGGTAATTCCAGTTTCTGAGCACGTTGAAAGTAAGTCAAGTTGTAATCGTTTTGACCATCAGGGTTTAGACCAGTTGTAGAAAGTCCTTGTCCTTTAAAAGTCATTGGAGCACCAACGTTACGTAGAGAAATTCCAATTTTGAAATTATCTTGTGGACCTGTAACATACTGTACACCTGCATCAAGTGCGAAGCTTGAAGCTGCAGCATCTCGGATAGATTCTGAAAC
>CALGLS010000378.1 GCA_937959375.1 uncultured Saprospiraceae bacterium | reverse complement strand
ATCTGGTGTTGGTAAATCTACCTTGATTAATGCCGTCCAACCAGGTATGGGACTACGTACAGAAGAGATATCAGATTACTCCGGAAAAGGGCAGCATACCACCACTTTTGCGGAGATGTTTACCCTTAATTTTGGCGGTTTTATTATTGATAGTCCTGGTATTAAGATGCTGGGATTCAATGACTTGGAACCAATGGATGTAGCACATAATTTTCGCGAAATATTCAAGGTTTCTGCAGATTGTAAGTTCTCAAATTGTACACATCGAAACGAACCGAAGTGTGCTGTAAAAGATGCAATTGAGCATGGCGAAATCAGTGAACTTCGCTACCTAAATTACATTACCATCATTGAAGAAATTGAGAACCAGAATTATTGGGAGCGGAATAAGGAAATGTGAGTGATTTGAAGACGGAAGTCCGGAGACGGAAGACCGAAGTTTTCTTAGAACGCAAGAGCCCGCTAACGAATCACTCGTTAGCGGGCTCTCTATATTAAGGGAAACTTCCGTCTTCGGACTTCGGTCTCCCGTCTCTTTCTTCTCCTACGACTCCTCATTAAAATAAACCTTATAATAACTCATCCCTTTCGACTCATCGTAACCTTTTTCCAAAAAGTCACGGCAGCCCTCAGGGTTGTTGAAATCTAATTTGATTTGAATACGCGTATCCAATTTAATTAGGTTGTTGAGTTTCTTACTTTCTGATTTTAAAGCTGCATTTGAAATTGAAAAGTTTTGAGTTGCAGGAACATTGTAATCCTTTTGGAAATTTCTAAACTCATCTTTAAACTTCTCCTCAAAGTTTTCTTTATAGCTTTCTTCAAAATCATCTTTGGCAGGAATCACAGCTTCTAAAAATGAATCGGTGTCAAAAACTTCATTCTTATTGAAATAGTCAACAGAGTTGTTCAAAAACTGAACTTGTTCATTTTTGGTAGCAGCTTCTCCAATTACTTGCTCTGAGAAATCATTGCAAAGTTGCATATAAGAACGCGTATGGAAACTTTCGTCGCGAACGTAATCTAAATCAAGAAAATCATACAACCAATAATTTGCTTCATAGTTGTTGTTATCCACAGAAACCACGCGGTAGCCGTCATGTCCTTCATAGTTGAGAATCAGACAACCTTTATCCAACTTTTCAATCAAGATCCCTTCCTTCTTGCTCATCACAAGTTGATTGTGTCCTTCACTCACGTCAAAAAAGCTACTTTTCTGTTCCGACTTGAAAATTCCGATTCCGGCCACTAGTTCATCTTCAATCAAAATTCCATTGAAGTAGGCTACAAACAACTCACCTGACTTTATTTTAGGGTGATTGGATTGAGAATATAGATGGTTTAAAATATTTTCAGACTCAGCTAACAAAGCTGTAGGGTCAGAGAAAACGGTACTTGCTGCTCTATGAAGTGGATGTGTATCGTAATTCGCCTCTTCTCCCTTAAATCGATAGTAATCATGGGATCTTTTCAAAGGCTTTATGAAATACTTCATTAGGTCTTCAGTCATTTCTTCACTTAGCGTGAAAAGGCTCTCAGAAACAAAGTTCTTTTCAGCGCGATTTTTATTACCTACTCTGTGGATCGCTAATTGGTCGAGTTGAATTTCAGAATATTTAATCATAATATTTATTGTTTTTGGTTCTTTACAAACCGCGTGATTGAGCCCTATGATAAAATTAAAAGGTTTCCTTTGATCACTTTTGCTTTGATTTTAACATCGGTCACAGCATTTGACTGATGACAGTGTTTTTTATCAAGCTGAGAAAAAATGGTATGGAGAGGCCCGTTTTTTATGCGACTACAAAGATTATTAAAATCATTTAGATTGTCGAAGGTAAGGGGAGTTTTGTTTTGAGAAATTTGAAGAAAATTATCGAGTAATGGCTGCGCTCACCCATTTGTCTTGAAAATCTAAGAAACCGATAGATGAATCAATAAATTTAGCCCAATAAACAGTGTAAAACGTAAAGTACATTTTTAGCCAATGAAGCCCTCTAAAACCCCAAAAAAGGAGCTGAAAAGAGGTGCAAATAACATGCAGAGTATTCAAGGCTTGTTTTCTGGGAAAAAACCAGTGATTTTGTGGTAAAACTCCAGAAATCATAGCGATAAAATCGCTGGTTTTTCTCCAGAAATAGCTCGAAACTTGCCTTGCTTTCAAGAAAAATAAAAAAAGTTAAACAGGGAAGCCCTTTTCTCCTAAAGAATTAACACAATCGGTTTGATAATATCAAAAGCCTTTTTATACATTTGATCTGTGATATCAGGGAAAATATCACAAAAACAATTGCTTTTTAACCAAAATCACCTCCATTTACCCCAGCCAAATTCCATGCTTCTCAGCAGGGAAACTAGACGGTTGAATTATGGTGGATTTAAATGTCTTTTTTTAAATTTTAAACTATTATGAGAACAACTTTCAAATTGGCAGTTCTATGCCTATCCCTCACGTTTATTTTTTCTTCTTGTGTATCAAAAAAGAAATACACCGAACTAATGTCCAATAAGGAATCATTGGATCAAATGCTTGCGGACAGTAAGAAAAGAACTAGTGCTCTTGAAGAAGATATCAAAGCTCTAGGTGAAGAGAAAGATGAGCTTACCTCTGATTATGAGAACAGCAAAAAAGAATGGGCTGCTCAGTTGTCAACTTTAGAAAAGAATATTCAAGAAGCTAAGGAAGCAGCTACTGAAGCAGAAATGGTAGCAAAGGCTGGTGAAGATAAAACCAACTCGATCCTTGCCGAAATCAAAAAGGTATTCAGTCCATATGAAGGAAACGGTATGTCGCTGACTGAAAAGAATGGACGCCTATACATTTCGATGGCAAATCCGATTACATATAGAAGTGGTGCAACTAGAGTTCCTAAGACTCAAATTGCTACAATTGAAAGCCTTGCTGCTTTGCTTCAATCCAATCCAGCACTATCTGTACTGGTAGAAGGGCATTCTGATAATGTACCTGTTAAAGCTGGTGCCGCTTACGCCAACAATATGGAACTTAGTATGGCAAGAGCTAGTAAGGTGTTAAATAAACTGGTAAAGCTAGGAGTAAACTCCAACCAATTGACTGCAGTAGGGAGAGGGGCAAGTATGCCGGCAGCTGCTGATGTAGTAGAGGAAGGCTATACTTCTGAAATGCAAGCATTGAACCGAAGAACTGAATTTGTAGTGATTCCTAACGTTTCTGGTTTGTTGAATACCATAAAAGAATCTGGCGTTTAGTAAGACAAGGAGTATAACGAAGGGGGACTAAATGCTAAAAAATCTGATAGTCGTAACCTTCATGTACACATAAAAAAGCCTCAATAGTTCGAAAGAACTATTGAGGCTTTTTAGGATCTAGAAGCTATTAAGGCCTATTTGCCAAAAGTAAAAGAAAAGTTACTCCAGTATACAGAAGCCCAGGTAACAACAAATAATAGCAATGCAATGAAGAAGAACATCATGCAATATCCTTTTTTACCTTCGTTTTCAATATGATCTGACATTTTGTTATGTTTTTTTGTGTAAGAACCGATTTAAAGGTTTTAAATTATTGCTTTAAACGGGATCCGAAAATAGTTCTGCAAAGAAAAGCAAAAATTAGAAAATTAACAAGAAAACGATGAGAGACACTTACGCTAAAATAAATAGCCTCAAATCCTTTACTCCACCAGCTCATTGGCTTAAAATAAAAACCATTGATATGCACACTGGTGGCGAGCCTTTACGTGTGATTGTTGACGGTTTCCCAAAATTGAACGGGAATACAGTATTGGAACGGAGGAATGATATAAAAGTTCACCAAGATCATCTTCGAAAAGCTTTAATGCACGAACCCCGTGGCCACGCCGATATGTACGGATGCTTGATCTTGCCTCCAAATGATGATGAGGCTGATTTTGGAATCCTCTTTTTACATAATGAAGGCTACAGTAGTATGTGCGGTCATGCCGTCATTGCCATCACAAAATTAGCCGTAGAAATGACTTGGGTCAAAGTAACAAGCCCCGTAACAAGGGTTGTGATCGATGCTCCCTGTGGACGGATTACCTCATATGCCAATATTGTGAATGGAAAAGTAAGTAGTGTCTTTTTTCATGGAGTTCCTTCCTTTGTCGTTGCATTGGATGAAACAGTAGAGGTAGAAGGGCTTGGAACGGTGACCTATGATCTTGCCTATGGTGGTGCTTTTTATGCTTACGTAAATGCTAATCGTTTAAACCTCCCCCTGATTCCTGAAAATTATAACACCTTCATTCAAAAAGGAATGGCTATCAAACGAGCGGTGATTGAACAAAGTAATTTGGTGCAACATCCTTTCGAAACCGATTTGAGTTTTCTTTACGGAACCATTTTTATTGGTGACCCCGTTTCAGATGGTTTAGATAGTCGGAATGTTTGCGTTTTCGCTGATGGAGAAGTGGATCGTTGTCCAACAGGTTCAGGCGTCTCTGGTCGCATGGCTATTCATCACAAACGGAATGAGATCGCTAATGGCGAAAAAATGAAAATTGAAAGTATCACCGGATCGGTGTTTGAAGGTGGAGTAGTGGAGGAGGTGAAGTATGGAAATTTTGATGCCGTAATTCCAGAAGTACACGGTACTGCTTATATCACCGGGCAACATGAGTTTTTGATTGACCCAGATGATCCTTTTGCGCATGGTTTTTTCTTACGATAATGCACGCCATAGATAGACAGACGTCTTAAATAAGGATCAGAAAGCCTGTTCGGTGGGCTTACCGTGTATGCTTAAATTGTGGCTTATCAAACGTGGGTGTCGCACTTAAAGACGCTTTTCGTACTCGCTACTTTTCTATTCACTAAGTTCTTTTTTGTAATTACTTAGTTGGACAGATTAAATGGAGAGAAAACGCCTTTAGGTGCGGCACCGTTACTTGCTTCATTTTACTTGCCCTCATATTTTTGCTTAAACTTGCGATACAAAGCCTTCTGCTTATTATCCAAATCAATTTCTCGACCACCAATAAAAGCCTGCGTCAGCTTGCAAGTTCGCATATCAAGTGCATCACCTTCAGAAATAAATAAAGTAGCATCTTTACCTTCTTCGAGTGAACCAACTGTTTTATCGATACCCAAAATTTTTGCGGTGTTTAATGTAAGTGCAGTTATTGCTTCTTCGTAATCCAATCCATACCCAATCGCCTGTCCTGCTTGAAAGGCAAGGTTGCGTTGCTGCCAAGCACCCTTCATTCCAAAAGCATATAATACACCCGCTTCAGATAATCGTTTTGCAGTTTTGAAGGATTCATCTATATCAGAATCAGAACGAGAAGGTAAACTATGCGTATCACCAAGAATTACAGCAACCTTGTTTTCTTTTAATAAATCCGTAATCATCCAAGCATCAGTACCTCCAACGATCACGAGCTTAATACCAAAATCTTTAAAAAACAATACGGCTTCAGTTATTGACTTTACGTTGTTAGCGTGTACATACAAGGTTTTACTTTTGTTAAACAAACCCTTCATTGCATCCATTTTCAAGTTTGTCTTTTTTACCTTTTTATTTTTGGCGTAAGCCTGCGCTTCTTTAAAGTTCGTTTTGATTTCATCAACCTGATCACCATAGTCCTCATTAGCTCGATTGTTCCACCAGTAAAAAGACCAAGGCCAATTTAAATGAATGCCCTCATCCGTTGCATAAGCTGCATCTTCCCAGTTCCAAGCATCGAGTTGTACAACAGTAGACTGTCCTGGAACGCGACCCCCCTGCGGCACAACTTGTGCCATCAAAACTCCGTTACTACGAACGGTAGGTGTAATGTTAGAGTCAGTATTGTAAGCAATAATAGATCGAAGGTTCGGATTGAAAGAACCAACTTCACGCATATCATTTGTTGCTCTCACAGCTTCTATTTCTATCAATCCCAAAGTCGTGTTAGGGGCAATAAACCCAGGATAGACATGCTTCCCTTGTGCATTGATTTGCGTTGGATACTTAGTCGGATCTATTCGAACAGTATTCGCATCCGCCACCAAAATTAATTTTCCATTCTCAAATCCAATAGCCGAATTTTGAATGACTTTCCCATTTCCAAGATGAGCCGTAGCTCCCATGATAAGTACGGCATCGCTTTGTGCGAAAGCTGGTGTCTGCTGCGCAAAAAGACTGATTTGGAAGAGCAAACAGACGATTATTATTGATTGTATTTTTTTCATGTTTTCTTTTTTAAACTTTTTAAATCTGAAATCGAATTGCCTAGTGTTCACGTCAGAATGTCATTCCCATTCACGTCAACGCGCCATTCCAATTCACATTCCAATTCTAATTCTAATTCTAATTCATCAGTCCACCATCTCATCTTCATCAGAATCACAGTGGTAATGATGCTTTCGTCCACCACGCATTGGACCAGTTTTTCCACCACCTTTCTTATGTGCAATCATTTTCTGAACCAAACGTGCGCGCTCTAGTGCAACTTCCTGTCGAAGCTGTATGTCTGTTTTTCTGTCAAAGAATTTAATACCGTCAACTAAAGTTATTTCTGCTTTCGCATAAACAGAAAGTGGATGGTCGGACCATAAAACAAGATCAGCATCTTTACCCGCTTTTAGAGAACCAACACGATCGTCGATGTGTAAAAGTTTAGCAGGATTAAGCGTTACCATTTTCCAAGCTTCCTCTTCATTCACATCGCCGTAGAGTACCGCTTTTGCCGCTTCTTGATTTAAGCGACGTGCCATTTCTGCATCATCGGAGTTAAGAGCGGTGATCACACCTTGCTCAGTCATGATAGCTGCGTTGTATGGAATTGCGTCGATTACCTCGTATTTGTAAGCCCACCAGTCTGAAAAGGTTGAACCACCTGCTCCATGTTGTTTCATCTTGTCAGCAACCTTATAGCCTTCGAGAATATGCGTAAAGGTATTCACCTTAAAACCAAACGCATCGGCAACGTGCATCAACATATTGATTTCAGATTGAACGTAAGAGTGACAAGTAATGAAGCGTTGAGAATTCAAGATTTCGACCAAAGCTTCCATATCCAAATCTTTTCGGAAAGAAGGTCCACCTAACTTTTTCTTAGCTTCATATTCACGAGCACGAGTAAAGGCATCAACGTAAACTTGCTCTACACCCATTCGCGAATCCGGGAAACGGTTGTTTCTGCTACTACGTGATTTTTTAACGTTTTCACCAAGAGCGAATTTGATGAAACCATCGGTGTTCTCAAATTTCATTTGTTCCGGCGCATAACCCCAACGTAATTTGATCAAAGCAGATTGACCACCGATTGGGTTACAAGAACCGTGTAACAATTGTGAGATGGTAACCCCACCAGAAAGTTGGCGATAGATGTTGATGTCTTCTGAATTGACAACATCGCCGATTCTAACTTCAGCTGTGCTAGACTGTGTACATTCGTTGACACCACGAGAGATCGCAATGTGAGAATGCTCATCGATGATTCCAGAGGTAATGTGTTTTCCTGTAGCGTCAATTTCTGTTGCTCCGCCAGCAGAAAGATTCTTACCAACGGATTTTATTTTTCCGTTTTGAACTAATACGTCTGCTCCTTCAAGGATACCATCTTTTTCGTTGGTCCATACGGTTGCATTCTTGAAGAGGTAGGTTTCTGGTTGTGGTTTTTCTGACCAGCCGTATGCCATGAAAGGGTAAACTACTTGACCTAGCTCATCTTTATCTTCTTTCTTGTCTTCCTTTTTATCCTTAGAGGACTTGTCCATTGCAAGTTTTTTCCCATCTGCACTTTTATCAAGGATGTCTTTTTTCTTGTCTTCTTTCTTTTTCTTTTCAGGAACAGGTCCCATGTGCTTTGCCGACCAGTCAAGCCAGCTTCCATCAGGATTCGTACCTCGACCAGACCAGTTTTTACCATCTGAAGTTCCAGAAAGGCTAATAACTTTTTTATCTTCTTTTGACGGAGGGAAGGACAAGGAAATGATACCATCGCTGTAAGTGTGTTTCACTTTGTATTCTGTAGAATCATTTACAAAAATAACCATGCTCGCTTTTCCATCAGATTCTTTGACATTTAGTTGGTAAGATGTACTTCCTAGTTTTAGATCATAAGCTCCGGCAAGTTTGTCTTTGTCCAAGTCTTTAAATAGGTGTGCTTTCCCTCTGATCCAGTTTTGGTGAATCTTTGTTTTCTCGTCAAATATCTTTCCAGAGGTAATGATAAAGTTAGCGAGTTTTCCTTTTTCAAGACTTCCAACTTGATCATAAACGCCAGCTATTTTTGCAGGAGTATGTGTCAATGCTTTCAGTGCCGCTTCTTCCGATAAGCCATTTTTGATTGCTTTGCGCAAATTGCTCATGAAATCGCTTTTCTTTTTAAGGCTATTGGTGGTTAGAGCGAATTTGATTCCTGCTTTCTCAATACGAGCAGCGTTGGTAGGTGCTAGTTCCCAATGTTTGAGTTCAGTGAGCGAAGCACGTAGCGCATCAAAAGGATCTTCTACATCCATCGCTTCTGGAAAATTAAGTTCTACGATTAGATCAGCGCCTGTTGCTTTTATTGCGTCGAGTCTTCTGTATTCATCACCAGTACTTTTGTAGATGAATTTTTTGCCAAACTCTTTTCCAATTTTAGCCACTCTCAAAATATCAAGTCGGTCACGTACTTCAAAAATTTGGGGTAAACTTTGTACCTCAGTCCAAGAAGCAAGCGAAATGTTGAATTCTTCTTTGTGACCATATTTTTGGTACCATTCTCCGTCAATGTAGGTTTGTCTCAAAAGTGCGATCCCTCCCATAAGAGAACCAGGGTAAGATTGTGTTGAAGTTCCTTTGCTAAAAGAAAGATGGTGTGAAGCGTTGTCTTTAAGAATAACCTGATGTGCCGGCTCATCTCCCAAAGTCACAAAAGTAGAAGTACCTCTGGAGATACCATCTTTTTGATGTGTGAGTACAGAGCCGAAGCCCATCTTTCTCATTGCTTTTGCATCCTTATTGCTAGGGTTGAAAACTTCGTGGGCGCGAAACTCAGGACGCAATGCCTGATTCCAAATGTAGGCACCATCTTTATTGGTTACCATTTGTTGGATACCTCTTTGGCGATTGCTCTCACCTCGTTTTCTTTCTGGCAAACCATAATCGCTATAAATATCAATCAAGGAAGGGTAAATGTGTTTTCCCTTTAGGTCAATAACAATAGCTTCGGCAGGTAAGCTTAGGGAGGTACCTATCGATTCGATTTTACCATCTCGTATAAGGAGTATGGCATTTTCGACTGTCTCGTTAAAAGATTTGTGGATGGTCGCGTTGGTAAAGGCGTAGAGCCCGTCGCGATCGTCATAGACCCCATTTCTGGGGAAGGTGATTTGTGCAAGGCTACTTTGTGCTATAAATAGGATTGCAAATAGAAGTAAATGAATTTTTCTCATATTGAATTTATCTTTGCTTTAGGCACCAAAGATAAAATTTCAATAGACTAATTCAATAAAGACTTGTGAAAAAGAAAAGTGTGAGACAGTTATCCCTGAACGTAAACGACATACTTCTCTTCGAAAAATGCCTCTTCAAAATAGTCGCTCAATGGAATGTGTTCGCTAAATTCTCCCTTAGGAAGACTGTTTAATTCTTTTTTTATATCACCTCCTTTGAGGCAAATGAGTCCGTTGGGGTATAGATGCTTGTGTTCGTCCTTGTAGAATTTTTGACTCCACATGAAAAGTCGATCAAGAGCAGCTACCGCTCGACTGACTACAATATCAAATTTACGTTTTTTGAATTCCTCTGCACGCATTTGCATGGCTTCTATATTATCAAGTCCGAGTTGTTCTGCTACTTCTTTTACCACTCTGATTTTTTTGCCAGTGCCATCGATCAGTGTAAATCTTGTTTCTGGAAAGAAAATGGCGAGGGGGATACCAGGAAAGCCACCACCAGTTCCTAAATCCAATACTTCAGCACCAGGTTTGAGGCTAATGAATTTGGCTATAGCCAAACTATGAAGTACATGACGTTCATATAGCTTGTCGACATCCTTGCGGGAGATCACATTGATTTTTTGATTCCAATCAGAATAGAGTGGTCCTAGCTTTTCGAATTGTTCGATTTGCTTTGGGGATAGATTGGGGAAGTATTTTTTTATGATTTCCATTGATGTTGGTTGAGAAAGTTGGAAGTTGGAGGTGGGAAGTTTTCCTCAATTGCAGAATTTCGCAAATCGAGTGATCTTCCAACTTCCCATTTCCAACAAATGCATTGTGACCCTTGAATGAACAAGACTAAAGTCCTTACTGCTGATACGAGAATTAATGTTTCTTATTACGAATGCAAGGTCATTTCATTCCTTTGGGTGATCGGGACTGAAGTCCTTTATCCGTGGGCTGAAATGAAAAACGGCTCTGCCATTCACTTACTGGGGCCAAAGATAGGCATCAATAAGGGAACGGCAAAGCCGAAATTTTTTGTGTGTTCTTAGTGTAGTGTGAGCTGCCGAAGCGGATTGTAAAAAATTATTACCCCGCGACTTTAGCTTTAGTTGCTTTAGCCTTTACCTTTTTTACTTTAGGTATTGGTTTTAAATTTCTCTTTCTAGCACTCTTACGTGGCGGATCGATGTATGCAGAAGCGCCTGGTTGTTGAAGAATGTTGTAAAGAATTTCTTTTGCACGGAATAGTTGTGCTTTTACAGTACCAAGAGGAATGTTTAATTCCGTTGCAATTTCTTCGTAGCTAAGTTCTTCGAAAAAACGAAGTTCAATCATCAAACGATACTTCAGGTTTAATTGCTTAAGTACTGTTCGCATTAGCTTAAGACGTTGCTCGCGGATAAAACGTTCTTCTGGATCCAGTGCAGTGGAGCGGATGTTGGTAGAATAGTCATGTTCGCTGTTTGGCTCAATTGGATCATCGATAGAAAGCATTTTCAAACGCTTCTTACGGATGTGATCAATGCAATTGTTGATCGCAATTTTGAATAACCAAGTAGAGAAAGCATAACGAGGAGCATAAGAATGCAACTTGTTGAAAGCTTTACCGAAAGCCTCAAGTGTGAGGTCGTCAGCATCTTCACGGTTGTTTACCATTTTCAACATCATGTGAAAAATAGAATTGCGATAGCGTTCCATGAGGACAGCGTATGACTTTTGTCGGCCGCCAATAGCAGTCAACACTAATTCATAATCTTCCTGTGCACGTGGTGATAAATTAGAGGTGTCTGGTTTTTCCGTTTCCTCTGTGTTCTCGACTGGCGGAGCAGTCTGCGCTGCATTAGGCTCGGCTTTCTCAACCTTAGGAGCCGCAGCGGTAGCAACTGGTTTCTCAGCTACTGTTTGTGTGGTGGTGGTTTGTACTACTTCCATTGTTTATGTTTTCGGAACAATAATTTGTGCGCGAAGGATAGATAGTAAAGTAGGAAGATTACATCGAGGAAAGGGATATACGGCAGCAGGGACTGTTCGTCTAACCTTTTTAGGATGCGATTCATCATAATCATCACTATCGTCAGCCTCAACACATATAATAAAATAACAAATATCATGCTAGTTTTACATGCTAAGAATAAGACGAAGCCTCCAGTGTAGTGTAGTAGATGACCAAGAGAAAGGAATCCCAGAAGGATTTTATGTTTCAATTTATAGTGTCTCCCAGTGGTCAAGTGTCTTGTTTTCTGGCGGTAGTATTTACGCCAGGTTTTTTCGGGGTCTGAATAGACAAAAGTTTTTTTGTCAAGACAAATGGTTGTGTTCTCCTTGCTGGCAACTGCGTTGATAAATAGATCATCGTCGCCAGACATTAAATGTTGATGTGATTCAAAACCACCTGCTTTGTAGAAGAGCGCTTTTTTGTAAGCGAGATTTCTACCCACTCCCATGTAAGGATGTCCGGCAAGTGCAAAAGACAAATATTGCACGGCAGTGTAAACCGCTTCATATCTGATAAACATATTGAGAAAGCCTTTTGATTTTAAATAAGGGCCATAGCCCAAAACAATTTCAAAAGGACCTCGTATACGCAATTGCATTTCGGACAACCATTGGTTAGTGGCAGGTTGACAATCAGCATCCGTCATTAAAAGAACTTCATGTTTCGCTAGCTCGATTCCTTTTGCAAGGGCGAACTTTTTTCCGCGTTCATGCGGCTTTTTCGAAACATATTCTGAGTGCAAGTTACTATATTCTATATGAAATTTCAATAATATGTTATTGGTCTGGTCTGTTGATCCATCGTTTATGACATTAACTTCAAAGGAACGGTAGATTTGATTTAGAATACGGGGCAAGTTTTTTTCTAAATTTTCCTCTTCATTGCGTGCACAGATGATAATTGAGACCGGATCTGCTTGTTTTTTAGGAATTTCTTCTTCTATTTTATCTTTGTAAAAGGCGAGTTTTGAGAATAGAAACCCCCAGAATAAAATCTGCGAGAGGGTGGCTAGGAAGTAGATGATATAGAGGAGTTCGCAGATCAATTTGGGTTGTTTTTAATTTTATAGTAAACAGAAATAGTTGGAGGTTTTGGTTTTGTGCGTGCTGATTTCAATTGGGGTCAAATACATTATTACAATACTTTGGTCAGTTGTCATCCCGAGCGACGAAGGAGTCGAGGGATGAGCGTACATTGTTTCCAATTTCGAGCGATCTACGAGGATGTTCATTCAGGTCATAAGCCGAGAAATACGCTTCTTTTAAAATTGACCTTTCAATCTTTCTGGTAGAATAGCATTGTGTTCTATTAGAGGTAGATTTCTCGACTCCTTCGTCGTTCGAAATTTTAGGACATCACTATATCATCCCTCGGCTACGCTCGGGATGACAACAAGCGAGTTATATTTATTGGTGTTGCTCGACTACGTTTGGGACGGGAAGTTTATCAATCTTTTCATTTTGTTTGTACCAGCGCGTTTTGTGAACAACAAGCTAATTTTTACGAATTAATGAGCGCTTGTAATTGATCCGTTAATTCGGTTTGTCGATTTAGTATTTCGTCTGTCTCGTTTTTTTGTTCCTTTCTTTTTTTATTCCACTGCCTTACTTTTTTAAAATGGATAAATCTTTTGCGATAAGCCCAAGCTAATAAACCGAATATTGGTAAACTGATTGCATAGGCTAGGCATATCCATTTATTGGCGAAGAAGTGTTGCACCAAATAGATTTGCAAACCATAAAAAATTGGATAGATAAATAGTGCGCTCATTAACTTGATGGTAGAAATATATCCAGCGTAAATTTTAATTTTTTTTGCTAAAAAATAAGGAATGAAATTAGGCAAAAGGTTATTAATCCAACCATAAAGGAAAAAAGGAAGACCTATAATAAAAGTCAGTATACTCGAAAAAGAACTTGCTTTCGCAAACACAGCTTCAGGTTGAATCGCTAGTTTGTCTAGGTGATCGAAATGTTTTGTAGTCTGAGATTTTAAGTTTTGATACTGAGCAGGAGCTGTTGTCTTTAGTTGTCGAAATGCTTGTCCTAACTTCTGAGTTCTCAAAAAGTTGGCTTTCAGTTTTAATGGATACTTAGCATTGACAAGATCTTCCATTCTTTGAATCAACAATTCTTCCTCTTCATCATCTGCGTCAATGAGTAAGGTTCGCATTTGATCTTCGAGATCTTTTGTTAGTTGCTTGACTGTTTTTATTGGATCTTCGGCATAAGCCGTTTTGTAATCTGCAACCTTGACATGTTTGCCAGGGTTGATGATGATACCGGTACGGAAGTCAGTTGGGTTGGAATAGGTTAGTCCGACAGGGACGATGGTCAGGCCTAAATTAAAATTATTATTACTTTCAGCACTCAGTGCGATTCTTGCGGTTCCGGTTTTGAGTTTATGACCGAGTCGTCGTACCATTTGGCTATAACCCTGTGCTGCAATATAGAGACAACCACCACCAGCAAGATGTTGATCCGCACGTTCAAAAGCTTTGTCGTTTTGTATTCTTCTACCCTCTACATCTTTTGGTCTTTCGATAGGAATACAATAAAAGGTGTTGAAAAACCAGCCACCAATCGCACTTTTGAATAGGCTAGCGTTAGCTAAAAAGAAAACTTGTTTAGGAATATTTTTGGCAACGTGTAATGGATCAGTAAGCGTACTCGGATGGTTAGAAATGGTAATGCAGGGATTCTTGAAATTTAGACTTTCTTGATTAATGACAATCGACTTACTATAAAAAATCCTGAACATCGCTTTCACGAGTGTCTTTACAAAATTATAAAACCCGATTAGTAGTAGATGTTTCAAACGTAATTATATTGACAATGTAAGTTGGACGTTTTTTGCGAAAGCTTAGCGCTTAAATCCAAGTAAAAAATCTTTTATATCTGTGCCGAATCGTTCGCTATCATTAAAATGAAAAGCAACTTTTAGCGGGAGCACAAGGATTGGTAGTTTATTCTCAATAATAAAGTCCTTATGCATTTCAAGACGCATGGCATCCTTTTCGGTCGTCAAAATAAGTTTTTTTGGGGACTCCATACTATTAAATCGAGTCATGAGGTTGGAAACATCGAAATTGGTAAAGTAGTGGTGGTCTTCATATTCGAGAATGTTGACCTCATTCACAACAGTGACTAAATGATCTACTAAGTAATCGGTTCGTGCAATAGCACAAATCAATAGCACGTCTAAATCTTGTGTCAACTTGACCTGCTGTCGCATATTAAAGATGTAGTATGGATTCAGATATTCATAGTAGGAGAAAAATACTTTTTGATGTGGTAGTGGGTGAAGCTCTGCGATCATTTTTTCCTTTTCGGAAACGGAAATTTCAGTAGGACACTTAGAGACAATAATCATGTCGGCACGTCTGGAAGCTGCTCGCCACTCGCGCAAACGACCAGAAGGCAACAGGTAGTCACGCGTATAAGGTAAACTGTAATCCGTCAACAAAATATTGAGGCCGGGAAGAATGGAACGGTGTTGATAAGCATCATCCAATAAGATGGTTTGCATATCAGGATACTCCATGATCATACGCGGTACGGCAAATGTTCGACTTTCGGAAACGTAAACTTTGATACCTGGAAATTTACGAAGGTACTGCAGTGGTTCGTCTCCGACTTCTTCTACGGAATGTCCTTGCGTTACTTTGAGGTAACCTTTTGTTTTACGGTTGTAACCGCGACTCAGGGTAGCAATGTTGATGTATGGACCAAGTAAACGAATAAGGAATTCAATATGTGGTGTTTTACCAGCTCCACCGATAGAGAGATTACCAACATTGATGATCGGAAGGTCGAAGCTTACTTCTTTGAGTAGGTTATTGTGATAGAAGAAATTGCGCAGACTGACACCAATTCCATAAAGTAGGGAAATGGGAGCTAATAATATTCTGATAAGTAAATTCTGTATCATTTCGGTGTAAGTTCACAAATAGAAGTTCAAAAGTAACATCTATCAGGCAAATATGTTCTGCATTTTTTATTCTTTTGTATCTTATATGGCTGTTGGCCATTGACTATTGTCT
>CALGLS010000377.1 GCA_937959375.1 uncultured Saprospiraceae bacterium | reverse complement strand
AGCGCAGCGGTCTCCCTCTCCAACCAATCCCGCTGCGTAAGGTCATCCATCCCACGAACTAATTCCAAAAGCTGCCCTTGTTTTTCCTTGAAAACGGTTTGTGTCAGTGTTGCTTTTTTTACGTTGAGCTGACAAAGCTTTTTGGTTGTTTTTACAAAGTTGAGGGTGGTAGTTTTAAGGTAGTCCGGAATTTGTTTTGATCTATTAATGAATTTTTTGGATGCTTCGAGTAGTGCGAGTAAAGCTTCCATTTCTCCAAGCTCAAAATAGCTCTTGATTTGAATCACCTTAGAACCCAAGTGGTAGTTGTCATCGGTGAAGTTTACATTGTGTAATTGTTGGAGTGCTCGGTTGTAATCTTTTTTTGCATAGAAAAGAACGGTAAGATTATAAGTAACTGCGTTTTCTCGATCTTTGGGGCGAAGATGTTTTTTGTAATTGAGAATAAAATTTTCCGTCCATTCAAATTCCTTTAATCGAATACCAACTGAAGTGATGTTCTTGAATGGCCAATGGGAGAGGTAGCCGTTTTTGAAAATGATATTATCTTTCAGCATTGATTTGTAAATCTCTAAAAGCTCATTGGTGAAATTAGTTTGACCGGAATTAATTTTTTTGATGCTGTAGTTCAGTAAAAAGGTGTATAAAATTCGTAATTCTTCTTGAGGGAAAAGTGGATGGCTGTTTTGTATCAGTTGTTTGGCTTCAAAATAATACACTTCCTTTTCTGTCGATTGTAGCATCTGAAGTATTTTCTTGTAGATGCGAATGACGGGTTGATTACTTATGGCATTGTCTTTTATATCTGATTGCCGAATTAATTCTTCAAGATAATGGCATTGATATTCTGCTTTCGCAACGATGGTACGCGAAGTCATATCGCAGGCAATCCGAAACTTATTGCTAAAATAAAATTGATCCAAGCTATCATTCTTCAATTGTAAGTTTTCATCAAAAGAACGTACTTCTTTGGTGAAGAAGAAACGATCCAATTTGTCATAACGATGATACTCGTCTAGATAAAATTCATAATTACGGTACGTTGATTTTTTCTGTACGCGCTGATATGATTTAGCTACTCGGTCAAAGTCATGATGGATTTCTCGCTCTAATAGTTTCTCCAATAAGAAGTTTTTTTGAATAGCATCCTTTTCTTCAAAGTGCAGATATGACAAGAACTGATATAAAAGTTGCAATAAATCCGATATCACATTGTTGATTTGGCTATCTTTATAAACTTGGTTTTTGAAAATAACTTGATGTACTTCTGCCCTTCGTAAGCGCTCATGATTGAATTTTGGCGCACATTTTAAGACATAAGCACACAGTGATTGGACCTTCTCATTCTTATTAAAAAAGGGCGAAAAGGTGTATTCTTTGAAGCGAGTTCGCTCTTTAGTACTTAAAACTCTTAAAATTTGGACTAATCTAGATTGATGCATTTGCGATTTGTTTCTACAATTATAGTGTATAAATAACTGATAATCAATAGTAATTGACGTTTTTGAGTTTTAAAAACATCTACAAATGCCTGCGAATGTATTTTTTTTAGCTGCTTTTCTAGCCTATTTTTGAAGCGTAATCGAAATTACTATATAGTTGACAATTGCAAAACGAAAAATTATTCTCATGAAACTAAAACATATAACAATCCATTACGCCATGAAGAAACGAATACATCTTTTCAAAGCATCAATACTTTTGGCAGCCTTCTGTTGCTTCAGTATATTATTGCCAAACCAAGTTTCGGCAAACAATACATTCATGTTAACTGCTTCTAATGAGTCTGCAGCCGCAGGCGCAACCATTTGTGTTGACATCACTACTAAAAACTTTACGGGTATTGTCGGACTTCAATACGATATGTCTTTTGACGAAAGTCTTTTTCAATTTCAGGAAATAACTTCTATTAACAGTGAAGTTGTTAACCTAGCTTATAATGAAATGTCACCAGGTTTAGTTAGAGTAGTTTGGAGCGATATTGTTGGGAATGGTGTTTCACTGACAGATGGTAGTTTACTCTATTCTATGTGCTTTATTGCACAAGGAAATTCGGGTGATGTTTCACCTGTTTCGTTTGAAACGAATACTCCAATAGAAGTCATTACAGCTACTCCTGGTTGGGTTGGATTAGTACCTTGGGCACTGATCGATGGAAGTATAGGAATTGGATCTGCTGCAGTGACCGATATGAGTTTAGACGATGCTTGTGCAAATGCAGTGTTCTGCGGAGGAGGAGACGGTAACATTTCTATTACACCAAGTGGGGGACAGACACCTTATTCATTTCTTTGGACTGGTCCAGGTGGATTTACTTCTACCACAATGAATCTAACAGGTTTGCCTGCCGGAATTTATTCATTAACGATGACCGATGCGAATGGACTTGAATTAACGGCAAACATGATCATCGAAATTACAGAACTAGAGATTGCAGGACAAGTAACAGATCCTGCTTGTGGTCAGACTAACGGATCAATTGAAATTTTATTTGTTTTCGGAGGAACAGCACCTTATAGTTATCTGTGGAGTAATGGCAGTACAACTGCGAACTTAGTTGATGTTCCTGTTGGAGAATATGAAGTAACTGTTACAGACGCAAATGGTTGTGAGGGATCTGCCTTTTATACCATTGAAGAAGAAGAGTTTGGAGATGTAACTGCAATAGTTGATGACCCGGCATGCGGAAGTGGTTTGGGAAGCATAGACATAACAGTGACTGGTGGAATGGAGCCTTACAGCTACTACTGGAATACTGGAGAAGCTGACGAAGATATTAATAATTTATCCTTAGGTATTTACACCGTAACGATTACAGACGCGGCAGGTTGTACTATGGAAAGAAGCTACTCAATAGGAATGATTTCTAATCAATTCAACTATACTTATGTATGCGATCCAATGACTGATCTGGCAGAACTATTTGTTGTTGATTGGTTACAAAATGAAGAGAATACTTACGAGTGGAGCACAGGAGAGATAACAGTCGATTCTGTAATCAGTAGCATCAATAATTTACCTTCAGGAACTTACAGTGTCACTGTTACTGGTAATAGTTCAGGTTGTTCAACAGTAGTTGGCCCAATCAATATTGACTGTACGACTACACAAAGTCCCAACAATTGTCTTACATTAAACGCAGTTTCCGTTTCAGGTAATAGTGGAGAGCAAATTTGTATGGACATTACTGCGAATGGATTCACTTCTATCCAAGGAGTACAATACACAGTGTCTTGGGATCCAACAGTCCTCGCTTATAGCAATACTCAAAACTATAATTTACCAAATTTGTCTTCACTTAATTTTGGCGAAAGCCAAACCGCAGAAGGTCACTTACTGACTTCATGGTTTGCCAATGCGGTAGACGGAGAATCTGTGTCAGACGGAACAGCAATTTATCAAATCTGTTTTGACTTGATTGGTGCAACAGGAACTTCCTCAAGCGTTTCATTTACTGAGGATCCTTTGGCCTTTGAAGTAGTCGCAGCTGTCAACACTGTCATCGGATTGAATGCTTCCAATGGATCGGTTACTATTGGAGGGCCAGCTCAAACACTTCATGTTACAAACCTTTGCGGAACAGCTCCAGGTTGTATTGATCTGAATACTGGAAGCGTTGATATAATTGTAGAGGGTGGAACGGCTCCTTATTCTTTTACTTGGTTCAATGAAGCAGGTACAGCGATCAGTACCACTGAAGATCTTGGAGGTATAACGGAAGAAGGGACATACTCGGTAGTTGTTACTGATGCGAGTGGAGAAGAGGCAACTGCTTTGGCAAATATTATTATCAATGCGCCAGAAGTAGCTGTTGTTAGTGTAACCGATGTGAATTGTAATGGAGGTGTTGGTGGTTCTATTGATCTATCAATTAGTGGTGGAACACTTCCTTATTCCTTTGCTTGGAGTAATGGTGCAACTACTGAGGATGTTGATAACTTAGCTGCCGGTGAATATCAGGTGACGGTTAGTGACCAACAAGGTTGTATGACGATCGTAGCAGTGACAGTTGTACAAGCGAGTGATTTAATGGTGGAAGGTGAAACCACCTGCCCATCTGAAGCTGGAGGTGATGGAAGTATTGACATTACTGTGTCGGGTGGAGTTATTCCTTATTTATATACTTGGAGTAACGGAATGTTAACAGAAGATATTAGTGGTTTGGAAAATGGAGCATATGTAATAACGGTTGAAGATGCAGCAGGTTGTATCGAATTTATAAGCTTTTATATAGGTGATTGCGTATGGCCAGGAGATACAGATACTAATGGTATTGTCAATAACTTTGACTTGTTGAATATAGGTTTAGCCTACGGTGCTACTGGCTCGGTTCGTCCCAACGCGTCTATCAATTGGACCCCTCAAAAAGCTGATAACTGGACGGAGTCGACCCCTATTTCATTAACGAACTATAAACACATCGATACCAACGGTGAAGGTTTGATTGATGATAATGATACTTTGGCTATTAGCCAAAACTGGGGATCAACACATAATTTTATGGATCCGCCTACAGATGGATTCACCGTCAATGCTCCTTTTTATGTTCAGCCTGATACCTTTATTATCAACACAACAGTTGGCCTTCCAGTTATTTTGGGAGACATGGGTAATCCGATTGATGAACTTTATGGAGTTGCTTTCAGTGTAACCTACGATCCGGAAGTAGTGGTTCCAGGAACAGCAAAGATGACCTTCGAAAACTCTTGGGTTGGTGAACTAAACAATGATATGATTACCATCCAACGAACGTTCCATGCTGCCGGTCGAGTAGATGTCGCGATGGTGCGTAATGATGGAATGAATGTAATAGATGGACTTGGACAAATTTCAACCTTCTTCATTACCATAGAAGATGATCTAGTAGAGCCACCTGGATTCACAGGGGTAGTTGATGGAATGGAAACGGTTTTCGGAATTGAGAATGTACGCATCATCACCAATATAGAAGAAGAAGTTTTGGTTACTCCAACGGCTACTACTTCCACAATAGAAGGTGTTTCGTCAGGAGTCAATGACTTTGAAGAAAACTTTGATTTACAGTTATTCCCAAATCCAGTTAGTGACCAATTGACCATCAATAGTACGGATGCATGGATAGAGCAGGTAACTGTTTTTGATGTGGCATCACGAGAAATAGTTGGTTACAATTTTGCACAAGCGAGAGAGGCTATCCTAGAAACAAACCAACTTGGAGCAGGCACTTATGTAGTGAAAATACAAACGGATAAAGGTTTGGCTGTGCGTCGAATTGTTGTGATGCAGTAAGTAATTTCAATAAGTGAAATTAAAACGAACCAAAAAATATAAAGTAAATGGTCTGCCGAATGCCTGCGACCAGGCAGGTTCGGTGTTTGGTAGACCATTCAAAAAATAATATTCTTAAACGCTTCGACTTTATCGCAAAAATTGTCGAAGAACTCAAAAAGTATTTCCATGAAAAATTTAATCTCAACACTCTTTATTTTCTGTTTGATCAATTGTGCGTTAATGGCGCAAAACACCATTAGTGGACAAGTGAATTGTATAAGTGGTGGTTTAATGTCTAACGTTACTGTAACGCTAAGTGGTGGGGCAATAGACACACTAACGGTTGTTACAGACGCAGCAGGAACTTACACATTCAATGATGTACCATCTGGTGATGATTATACGATTCACCTAGAAAAAGATGGATTTGTTTTGGATGGTGTTTCCACTTATGACTTGGTATTAATTACACAAGCGATACTTGATCCTTCTCTTGGTGACCCCTTTTTCTGGTTAGCTGCTGACGTCAATAACACTGGTACTGTAACTACGCTTGATGTTGTTTTACTTCGCGAAGTTATCTTGTGGCTTGAGGATGCCTTAGCAGTTGGTCCATGGCGATTTGCTACAGAGGATTTTGATTTTGGTTCAACTGGTCATGTAGATCTTGTACCTGTTGAGAACTTACAATCTGACCTTACTGTAAATTTCATAGGTGTACACATCGGTGATGTGAATGGCTCGGCTTCTACTACTGATTGTAATTAATCGCTGCAAAAACTTCACGAACCCAATCCTTATTTGCGATAGGATCTAACTGGTCTAAAAGCA
>CALGLS010000376.1 GCA_937959375.1 uncultured Saprospiraceae bacterium | reverse complement strand
CATCAACTAGCGAGTCTACGAGCTACGATTTAGAACGAGAAACTAAAACTGAGAATAACTACCAAGGATTAGAAAAGGATTCGTTTTGCACAAAAGCGGTATCAGTCAAAGTATGCATGAAAGCAATGATTTGCTGTTTTTCTAGATCGGTCAAATTAAGTGGACGGATAATAGGATCAACAGTAGGTGACGGATGGCCTCCCATATTGTAATGGTCTAATACCTCTTCCAAGGTTTCAAATCGACCGTCGTGCATGTATGGTGCGGTGAGTGCAATATTGCGAAGGCCGGGAATTTTAAATTTACCGTTATCGTAAATATCATTTGTAATTTGGCCAAGACCTTTATCTTCATAATCATTTATGTCAGTGATTTCATCTAGCGCATTATTCGCGTATTGCAAAGAAGTAAATAAGACTCCGCTATGGCAATTGCCACACTCTGCATCTTTTACATCTATTGTTATATCAAAAAACAAATCTTCACCAATTGCCTCGTCTTCCGTAAAAGTAGCCAGGCCTTTTTTTACCAAATCGTATTTTGAAGTTCCACTACTGATTAGCGTTCTTTCAAATTGAGCAATCGCTTTCACTACTAATTCCTTTTGGATCGAATCTCTATCTAAAATCCCAAATGCCTTTCGAAATAAAATGGGATAAGTCTTATGCCGCTTCAATTTCTCAATCACATTTGGCCAAGTTTCTTTCATCTCCAAGGGATCTTCTACAGGTATCAAAGCCTGGGCTTCCAATGTTTTGGAACGTCCATCCCAAAAAAAACCTTTATAGTGATATCCAATGTTGAGCAAAGACATGCTGCTTCTATTCCCTGGTGTTTGATCCACTCCAAAACTAATTGATTTGTTATCGGTAAAACTACTAGCTAGATGATGACATGAGCTACAAGAAATCGTGCTATCCACTGAGAGTATAGGATCGTAAAACAAACGGCGACCAAGGGCTATTCCTTCTTCAGTAAGCGGGTTATCTGTGGGAAATTCCATTTTTGGAAATGGAGGAGCCAGATCAATAGTGACTGCTGTAGGCTGATAAGGTTCTCCTAATAGATCATTCATATCAGCCAGTTCTCTTGTGCAGGCCAAGAGGAAGATGAACAATATCAAGGAGGTGATTTTTTTCATGTATGGAAACTCGCAAAACATTAAATGAATGACTAAAGTTATTTAAAATTTGAACTAAAAATGGGTTTTCAGCAAAGCGCTAAAAACCCATTTTATAGAAAACACTATATACGTGAATCTGATTATTTTCTAAAAGTCTAGCGTAATTGAGTTAGCTAAATTTTCCATCATTTTTTTAGAAACTGAAATGTCGCCATCAGAATGAGTCCCTCTAAATTCTTCGATGTCAAGGTAGCCATCATTGTTGGTATCATGCAAATCATTGTTGGTTTGAAATACTTGCTTTAGGTCAAGGTTTAAATCGATCGTAAAATCAACATTTTCTGTCAAAACGATATCCCGAGGAATAACAACCTCTTGGTATACTGCATCAGTTCCTGTGTGGTATGACAGGCCTTCGCTATTTGCTCCTCCAATAAGAATTTCATCATCATTATTAAAGTCTGCACCTGCTCCAATTTGTGCAAAAATATAGCTTGACCAATCTGGCCAGTGGTGATTTCTAAGTACATCATTTGAACCATAATCACTCGGCGTAGTACGGTTAAGATCAGCAGGCACACCGATCCCTATTTTTAATCCAGCGTAGGTACCAGCAGGAACTTTATTAATCGAAATGGTATGTCCAGCTTCTGCGGTAGCAGCGCTAGTAAAGCTTAGATTGACAAAATCAATTTCACGCATCTCAATTTCTGATGAATTTGGCGAAATTTCTTCTAACAAAGCGATATTAGAGACAAAGAAATCCATTTGTACAAACTTGATATCCACACCGTCAGGATAAAGGTATTCTGTCTGCATCACAGCAGTTTCTCCACCATAGTTAGCCTTAAACACTAAATCAACTGTAGTATTTGGCTCTATTACTTCATCATCTTCTTTTGGATCACATGAAGACGCACACATTACCACTAAGGCAGAAAACATTAAAAGATATTTTTTCATTTGAAATTTTTTTCTCCAGTGAATTGAATAGAATTACTCCATTTAATACAATAGAAATGATAAAATGTTTTGGCTTTTCAGAGGTAATTTAAGAACAATGTGGGGCTTAATCATCAATAAAAAAGGCATTTGCTAAGTTTTCTACAAATTTCTCCTCTATTATGTCATAAGTATCTGTAGCAAAATTTATGCCTGTAAACCACTGTCTATAGTCTAGTTTTATTGGGATTACTACATTTTCACCTCGCACCAAATCCTTCTCCCATACAAAACGCATATTGACTAGGTTATCGTTGCCTATGATTCGATAAACCGTAGTATCCATTGTCATTGTGTCGGTCACGATGCCAATTTTTGCAAAAATATAACCTTCTAATGCACTTTGAAACATACTATCCGAATCAATTGCCAGTGGTTTACCTACTGTAACTGAGGTTGGATTGACGGTGTTTGCTAGCGAATTCAAACCCAATGAAAAGCCAAGACTATCTATAGTCAAATCTGTATTGAGAAAGGTGCCAATCGTGCTGTTACTCGTAAATTTAGAGACTAGTGCAAAATTATCTTCAAGATTCACCTCCACACCATTATTAGAAAACAGCTCGACTGCTAGACTATCTGTTGGTCGATATTCAGTATTGTCGCTAAAAAGTGTGAAATCCGATAGATAGAAACGTAATCCAGTGATTAAGAAATCATTGTCAAAATCATCAACATAGATCGAATCATAAAGAACAATGGTGTCTCCTAGGTTATGTTCATAACTAACCGTGAGTGAAGGATAGGTACAACAGTCTTCGCATGGCTTGTCGGCGGCAGCATCCCAATTCACAGCTGTAATATCCATACAACCTTCCTCTTTTTCTTTACAACTAAATTGAAGTAAAAGTAAAAAAACAGCTATAACGATAGTCAGATATTTTGAACTCAATATTCTATTTTGACTTTTCATGATCTTTCATCAATTTTTTCACAAACTGCTTTACCTGTGATGAAAACTCCTTATTGAGAATCCAGTGGTAATAGGGCTTATCTTTTGTCAAAACTTCAACGACTGATTGTCCGGTATATTTTCCAAAGTTAAAAACAACCACTCCGTTTGCGTCGTATTTTAGACGCTGAGTTGCATCAATGGTTTTCAAATCATTGGTGAATTCAAAGATAGCCTGCATATCGTTTTTGATGGGTTCTTTAATCACATCGCCATCATCCGTTGTCAGGTCTACCCCTTCATACATTTTAATTTGTCCTTTAAAAACATTGATGGTCGCTCTCACGTCAGCCAATGCATCGTGTGCATTTTCCATTTGCTCGCCATGGTAATAGCGGTGAGCAGCAGAAAGGGTTCGAGGTTCCATTTTATAAAAAATGCGTTGTGCATCAAGTAACCTTCTTTTGCTCACATCAAATTCCATCCCTACCCTTGCGAATTCTTCCATCAACATGGGTACATCGAAACGATTTGAATTGTAACCACAAAGATCTGAGTTACCAATAAAATCAAAAATTTGTTGTGAGACCTGTTGAAAGGTAGGCTTATTAGCCAAATGAGCAGGTGTAATTCCATGAACGCCCATTGCCTCTTCAGATATTGGAATACCTGGATTAATGAGCATTTCTAATTCTACGGGATCTCGACCATCTTTAAAGTATTTGATAATCGCGATTTGAACGATACGGTCTCTGATCACATTTAGTCCAGTTGATTCAATATCAAAAAAGCAGAGATCTCTATCGAGGTTGAGTTTCATGTGTAGTTTTTTTAGTTTTCACAAAACGCTTTTATAGCGCACGAAAACTGTTTAAAAAAGTTGTAGTACAAAGGTAGCTAAGTGAATATGGAATGGCGAATTTTGGGAGTGTAATTTTGTGAATGGATATTTCAACAGGAGTGCGTAAGTATTTTGCTTGCGGTTTAATTGAATACTATTTTTTATAACGCGAATTATCTTTTTGGGTTCTTTGAACTACAAAAGGATCAAAAGTTCACAAAAGTTCACAAAAGAAAAAGAGATGATTTACATTTAAGTGCTTTTGTTTTCTTTTTTGTCTGTTGTGGTTCAAAGACACAGACAAGGAAGTTCAACTATCTAGATTGTTAAATCTAGCATGATTTTATCTACAGTTGTATTCCTCATCTAGCCACTTAAGTAATATCTCTTTGCATGCGCTTGCTTAACCACCAAACACAGAACACATAAAAAGCTACGCCTAGTGAGTAGTACATCCAAAACCCTGGACTATCAATTGCGGCAGCTTGCATCGTTTGCATCGACCAATAAGTAGGAATCAGTGCTAAAACATGGAGTATTTTGTAAGGTAAGAAGAAAACTAAACCGGGAATCATTGCTAAAATATTGACCACCTTAGTTTGTGCCAAACCTTCAATTCGATTGGACGCCAGACCAGCGATAGCAACACTTGTAAGTGGCGCCAGTAATGAAAAATGAAAAGCTAATAATAGTTCTTTAAAAATGGAAAAGGTACTCAACTGCCCCCAATGAATAATCGCAAAATTAGTAAGTGTACTAACTACGATGCCTAGTAGCAGTCTTATCCAAATTAATTTAAACGTTGAGATTGGTAAAATTTGTAGCGCCGACCAGACTTTGTCTTCTTTTTCTTCTAGAAAGAGAAAACCATAAATAAAACCAAACATTGTACATACTTGCATACATGCCCACATCAAAACGACAAGTCGATAATCTGCTGCCTGAGGAAAACCTGCTTCCACCATTGGCCAACCAAACCGCACTACGGCAAAGGTGAGTAAGGGCATGAAAAGAAAGGCCCGCATCATGGGATCGCGGAAGCTGACTTTGAAATCGTTTTTACTTAGGTTTAGTATCAAATTGTTTTCTTTTGTTTTAATTATAAACGTTTACCAAATTTTGAAAATTTAGTAAACGCTCCTGTTTGTTCGACTCCCGAAATCAATAGAGTTGACAAGGATTTTCTTAACCAATCCATTCAAAGCATTCGTTTTTTTGTCACCCTCACCATTATCACCCAACTCAATATGGTATAAACGACCAATTGCAAATAGGCAAAAGGAAAAGCCATTACTGATAATTCCGTAAGCGAGGCATCCAACAATTGTACTACACCAGTTGTTGGCAAAAGCCACATCAACATATGCGCTTCTATTCCAAACAGCGAAACTACCGGAATACCACAGGCGACAAACCAAGGAATCATATAAACCAAAAGTCGGTTCAGTGTTTTTGCTAAAGCAGCAAAGGTAAATCCAAAACAGGCAAACATAAAAGTCGTTAAAAACACAACTACAAAAAGGTGTAGCATGTCGAAATCCAAACCTCTAGCAGCTATAGCCATCACCAGTGCCGCAACAGCTCCGAGCAAAGAAAGCAAGAGGCACTTCGAAAGCAAATATAGCTCAAGGCGAAATGGAACAACGGCTAATGCTTGCAAGGTTTTTTGCTGCTTATCAAAAATCCATAGAATTGCTGCAAAGACGAAGCCTGTTACGATGGGATCATTAATGATCAGAAGGATTAAAAGATTGCTAAGATTTCCTAATGGTTTGAGTAAAAAAAATATCCCGATATAAACCAGTGTAAGAACCAAAGCAATTACAAAAAGGCGATTGCGATGCAGCAACAAAATATCCCAGCCTAATAATTTTGCTAGTTGCTTCATAACAATTGTTCTCCAGTTATTTTGATAAACACTTCTTCGAGACTAGCTTCTTGCGAATGAATGGTAGAAATACTCCCGGTTTTTAGCAACTGTTGAAACTGAACATTTGCACCAAGTGTTTCTAAAGGAAATACTTGTTCTTGTGTTGCTCCTTCCATTAAAACCTTGACGCTTTTTTGTCCGTATTTCAATTTTAATTGTGCAGGTGAATCGGCCGCTTTTATTACGCCTTGGTGAAGTAGAGCCACTCGATCACAAAGCTGATCTGCATCAAACATATTGTGGGTAGTTAAGAAAATAGTTTTGCCAGCTGCTTGTAAATTTCGGATGATGGATTTCATGATATTTCCATTGACAGGATCGAGCCCTGCTGTTGGTTCATCCAAAAACAAAACATCTGGATCATGAATGATCGCGCGTACAAAATTGAGTCGCATTTTCATTCCTTTGGAGTAATCTGCGACGCGCTTGTTCGCATCTGCGCTAAGTCCAACCTCTTCTAATAAGCGGTCTATATTTTTAATTGGTCCTTTGTAAAAGGAAGCAAAAAATTGAAGGTTTTCTTTTGCGGTAAGCTTATGATATAGGTTTGGTAATTCAAAAGAAACGCCGATCCGCTCGTAAAATTCACGCCCTAAAGTTTGCAGCGCTTTGCCATCAAACAGTACCTCTCCTCCAAAATCTGTGAGTAGTTTATACAAGACTTTTTGAGTGGTTGACTTACCACTTCCACTGGGTCCCAAAAAACCAAATATCTGGCGTTTCTCAATGGAGAAACTCAAATCTTTTAGGGTCTCCTTTTCGTTACCAGGATAACGATAGGATAAGTTTTTTACTTGAAGCATGATGGCTTTGTAGTGTTTTCTTTTTGTGAAGATAGGGTTTTGAATGGGAATTGGGAAACCATTCACATTCACATTCACATTCCTCCTGCGTTAGAAGGCCATTCTAATCTTGCCTGGCGGCCTGTCTAGCTAGCTAGACAAATAGACCTACCGTATATACATAGCTTGTAACTCAGGTGTATATTATTAAATTTGAGCAATTTTGAATCGTTGAATTCTGAATTTTGAATCGTTGATTTTTGCCTTCTACCGTGTTAAGGGGAAAATCAAAATTCCGAGTTCAACGATTCAACGATTCATTATTA
>CALGLS010000375.1 GCA_937959375.1 uncultured Saprospiraceae bacterium | reverse complement strand
TAACGATAAGAAAAGCCACTGGTTTCAAGGGTTTTTTCGATACACCAAAACGCATTAGGTGTCAAGGTCGGACTGGTAGCTTGTGTGACTAACAATCCATTCTTATCTAGATTTTTATTGGCTAGTTTATAAAAAGCGTTGCTGTATAACTTAGAAATACTTTCACTATTTGGATCTGGTAAGTCACAAACAATGATATCGTAAGGAGTCTTATTATTAAGTAAGAACTTGAAGGCATCATCATTCACTACATTCACTTTTGGTGACAACAATGCGTCGTCATTTAACTTTCGCATCAGATCCATTTTAGAAGATAATTCTGTAATGGCGGGATCAATGTCTACCAAATCTATTTCTGAGACATTGTATTTCAATACCTCTCGCGCTGCTAGCCCTTCGCCTCCCCCCAACAACAACACCCTACGCGGCGCTTCATGTTGCATCATCGCCACGTGTACCAAAGCTTCGTGATAGCGATATTCATCGCGCGACGAAAACTGAATGGCTCCGTTGAGATATAAACGAAACTCTGCATTGTTTTTCGTCATCGTTATATCTTGATATGGGCTTTGGTCATTATAAATAACGGAGTGTTTGAAAATACCATTATGCCATCGCTTCATGAAAGACTGACTCGCTCCAATACTAAAAATAATGATTCCGACAACACTTGCCGTTACCAACAACAGAATCCGACGCCTCAATTTTGTCAATCCAATTTCATTTCGGAAGAAAATGTAGGTCGCAAAACCAGCTACTATATTTAACAAACCAAAGAAAAGAGATGATTTATAAATCCCAACAAATGGCACTAAAAAAAACGGAAAAGCAATAGTAGCTATTAGTGCCCCCAAATAGTCAAAAGTAAGAATCGTAGATATATTGTCTTTTAATGAATAATCATCTTCTAGTATTCGGGTAAGCAAAGGCACTTCCAACCCCGTAAGTATACCTATTGTTGAAATCAGAAAAAAGACAAACATATTGAAGCCACCAAAATCAGCATACAAAAAATAAGTATAGCAGAGCGGTACTGAAAACGCACCAACCAAACCAAGTAGAATCTCGATTACAATAAAATGATAGATCAAGTCGCGCTTAAATATTTTTGACAAATAAGCACCAACCCCCATAAAGGCCATATAGAACCCAATGATAAGTGAAAACTGCTTGACACTATTACCTAGAAAGTAAGAACTCGCCGTAGATATCAGTAACTCATACACGATCGAACACATCCCTACCAGAAAAGTGATGAAGATGAGAAAGGATTTTTTATTTAACATAGATTATCCATAGTTTTATTTCTTTATGTTTTAAGAGACCATTATATTGCGGATAATAATAATCCATTTTTCTTTACTTTATCACGATTTGATTAATAATTCTCAAAGGACGCTCATTTCTAAGCTTTTTTCAAAGATTTTTAATCAATTTCATAAACTACCTTTACACAATGGTAAAAATAAAATCAACATCAATCGTCAAATCGGCGAAAAAAATCAAAAAGGCTGGTCTTGTGTTTGGAACTGCTTTATTAATGACAGGATTTATTTCTTGTGGAGATAATGTAGAATATACTACAGAAGAAGTAATGACTCCTAACAACGGTATTATTACAGAGGTAAAAGAAACACAAAAAGATTTATTCAAAATTACAAATGAAGAAATCGTTGCTACCAAAGATGATTCTCGAATCATTGCTGAGTACATGGATGGCGAAAGAGATACATTTACACTGCAAGAAGCACAGCTCGTTGATGCTGAAAACCCTGGACGTAGAAGATCTATGAATGGCGTTTTGATGGGTGGTATGATGGGATACATGATGGGTAAAAGTATGAGCCAGCCTGTATCTAGAGCTGCTTACGCAAATGATAAAGCTTACAGCAAAAGTAGTACAACGAACAGCAGCAAACTAAAATCAACTGCGACTAAGCGTACCGTAAAAACTCCTAAGAAAGGTTTCGGTTCAAGCAAATCTTCTCGCTCTTATGGTGGATAGATTAATGGATGTACCTGACGAAGGTGCAAAAGACATTATCCACCAAGAGGGATATGGTTGGTTTTTGGAAGGCGACAACGAAGAATACATGGCTCCGGATGCTATTATGGTATCAAAAAATGAGATTACTGCATTCAACGAAGCTGCTGAGGCCTGTTATGAGTTATTCAAAAAAGGATTAGCTCATGTGTCTGAGAACAATCTATGGTCTCGACTAGGCATACCAACCGAAATCATCCCACTAATAAAATATGATATGGTTAGAGACCTGCCACACATTTGTGGCAGGTTCGATCTTTCTGGCGGTGTCGATGGCATCCCCATTAAGTTAATCGAATTCAATGCAGACACTAGCTCACTTATGCCAGAGTCTGCTTACTTCCAATCTTGGATGCACGAACCTATTCGACTTGACTATAAAGGTCAGTTCAACTACCTCGTGCACGATCTCACCAAAAGTCTTCGAGATCTTAAAAATAAATTTGAAGAAAAAACAGCCACTCTCCTACTTTGCTCACTCGGTTATGAAGAGGATCGCCTAAACTTAAATGTGATCCGAGAAGCGGCAGAAGCTGCTGGCTTTGAGGTGGATTATGCAGATTTAGAAGATGTCGTTTTTTCTGACGAAGGCGTTTTTCTGGAAACAGAAGAAGGCTACGTTCAATACTTCTTCATGTACAAAATGGTTCCTTGGGAATTCATGATGTTTGAAGAACCTGACCTAATGGAACTCATCGTTGATCTTTCGCTTAAAGGTGAAGTACTGGTGCTCAACCCTGCTTACACCATTGCGTATCAGGCGAAACACATGCTAACCATTCTTTACGAACTTTTTCCTGACAATCCATACCTGCTTCCAACTTCAGATGAGGCAACAACATTGCAAGGCAAACAACATGTATGCAAAGTTAATTTTGGTCGTCTTGGCGAAAATATTTCAGTGATTGATTCAGCAGGTAGCGTTATCAGTAAAACGCATGGCGACTTTGGTAAGTTTTCAAAAGTCTATCAGGAGTTTGCAGAAATGTATGCCGATGAGGATGGCGATATTTATCAAGGTAGTTTATTCGTCGTTGGCAATGGTCGCCCAAGTTGCCTATGTTTTAGAAGAAGAGACGATTTGATTATTGATGATGATTCAGAGTTTGTGCCGCACGTAATCTTTGAATAACAGCCATGCTACCTCTGTCGTGGCTATTCATATTCTGCTCTACTGCTTCAAACACTTCTTGCAGATAGTTACAAGCTTTTTCTACTTCCATATTTTCATCACAGGTAAAAAAGTCGATGGCAGCAAAGTCATG
>CALGLS010000374.1 GCA_937959375.1 uncultured Saprospiraceae bacterium | reverse complement strand
TTGCAGAAGGCATTAGTGGAGCAGGGGTGAAAACCTTGCGACCTGCCTTGCCTGAACATTTTTTGGAAGAGTATGGATATACCTATCGAGTTCCTACTTTCGAGCATTACGAAACGTTGGGAATAGGAGAGAACACCGTATTTGTTGGGTACCCATCTGAAGCGCATCGAGATAGTACCGCTTATTGTTCCGAGGGAACCATCTCCAATGTTTTTAAAAACATGTATGCTCCAATCTGGGATGATGGAGAGAATGGAACGCCAGTCAACGACACCAATTACTACGCACTTTACATGTATAAATTGGTTGATAACTATAAAGATTTTATTCAGTTTTATGAAATATGGAATGAGCCAGATTTTAGTTACTCAAGCAATGCTTGGGAGGATCCGGGATCGCCTGGTAGCTGGTGGGACAATGACCCAGATCCTTGCGAAATCGCATTGCAGGCGCCAGTAGAATCTTATGTTCGATTGCTGAGAATTAGTTATGAGGTGATTAAATCAGCTGATCCAGATGCCTACGTGGCAGTTGGTGGTTTGGGTTATCCAAGTTTTCTAGATGCAGTTTTGAGAAATACAGACAATCCCGACAACGGAGATGAAACACCTGAATATCCTCTGAAAGGTGGAGCTTATTTTGATTGTCTAAGTTATCATTCTTATCCGCATATTGATGGCAGTCTACGAGACTGGAATAACGATACACAAATGTTTGATTACTTCCGTCACTCTGATGCAGCGGTTGATGGCTATCTAGCATTACGTGATGAGTTTGAAACCGTCTTACATGATTACGATTATGATGGAAATGTCTATCCAGAGAAGGTCGTGATTAGCACAGAATGTAATATTCCTAGAAAAAAGTTTGGCGAATATATCGGATCTGATTTAGCGCAACTTAACTTCCTTATGAAAGCGCTCGTCACATCAATGAAGGAAAGCATTCTGCAATTTTATGTCTATAACCTAGCTGAATTTGGAACTTATGATGGCGCTACGAGCGAGTTTCAACTCATGGGACTTTACGAAGAGTTGTACAATAATGCGCCATATGATCAAGTAAAATTATCAAGTGGTATAGGTTACAAAACAACTTCAGATCTTCTGAGCGATCATGTTTATGATCCTGCGCAGACGGCCTTGATGGACATGCCTGCCAATATTGATGGAGGTGCTTTTCAAGATGTAAATGGAGAATATACCTATGTGGTTTGGGGAAAGACTAATGTTGATGAAAGTGAGGAAGCAGGTGCCTTATATGGTTTCCCAGCTTCAATGGAAATCACAGAAGTTGAAGTCAAATATTGGGACTACTCAGAAAACGAATTTGTACGAACGAATAGTGGATCAGAAATTAAGATCACAAGTACCCCCGCATTTATAAGAGACGTTACGGTTCCCTTACCAGTTGAATTACTTTACTTCCGTGGGAAAGCGGAGGGTAGTAATGCTCGTTTAGATTGGGTAAGTGTGTCTGAAGAAAACAATGATTTTTACGAGGTGCAATTTTCGCGCGATGGTGTTACTTTTGAAAGTATAGGAAAGGTGGCTGGAGCCGGAACGACGAGTACTGCGCTTCAATATCATTTTATCCATCGTGAGGCAAAGAGCGGTGATAACTATTATCGTTTAAAACAAGTTGATTTTGACGGAAGTTTTGAATATACACCAATCGTGAACGTGCCACTTCGCACTCAAGATTTATTTATCGTTAGCCCTACCTTGACTACCTCCTTGGTTAACATCGTTTTTGATGACTTTTATAAAAAAGCAATTACACTAGAAGTTTTTGATTCCTTTGGTCGCTCGCGTTTGCAAAAGCAAATGGATGCTGGAAATTATGAAATGCAAATTGATTTGGCTAATTTCCCTGCAGGCGTTTACTTTCTAAAAATTCGTGTCCCAGGTGAAGATATCTTTACTGTTCGCGTAGTGAAAGAGGTCTTATGATGTTGATGTTACCTGTCTCCTGTTAAATTAGTTAAGGAAATTTTGAATAATGAATCGTTGAATTTCGAATTTTGATTTTGCTCAATATTATGAATTTTTATCCTTTTTGGATGAAATCAAAATTCAAAATTCCGAATTCAAAATTTCTTTGTGTTTGTAATGTTGGATTAGTGGAAGGAATTAATAAAACCGATTGAAAACCAAAAAATTATCAAAAAGAAATGAAAAAACTAATCATCCTAGGCTCCTCACGTCGTGACGGTGATACCAAAAAAATCACAAACCACCTCCAGTCCAAACACGACATGGACATCATAGATCTACAAGATTACAAGATCTCTTACTACGATTACAACCACGCAAACAAAGACGATGACTTCATCCCACTCATGAAAAAAATAATTGCGAATTACGATACCCTCATTTTCGCAACGCCTATCTACTGGTACAGCATGAGCGCCATCATGAAAACCTTTTTCGATCGAATCTCTGATCTCCTAACTATTGAAAAAGAATTAGGTCGCCAACTACGAGGCAAATCCATGGCTATGATCAGTTGCAGCGGTCACGATGATCGCGATCCACAATTTGGAAAACCATTTACGTTAACTGCTGATTACTTAGGAATGAAATACCTCGGAGATACGCATACTTGGGTGATCGATGAATCTGAAATTAGTTCAGAATCTTTTGGACGGATGGATGACTTTTTGGAGAAACTGAATTCCCATTTGTGAGCTTCACGAACTCACACCTCTATTCCGGCACAGCATAAAGCCCCATCAAAACCTTCTCAGGAGTAATAGGAGCATCATAAAACTCAGGCACCCAATTCGGATTAAAAGCACGCATCGCATTCACCACCGCAAAGTAAGCCCCAATACCATAAAGCAAAGGGGGTTCACCCACAGCCTTCGATTTGAAAATCGCCATGTCAGAACCATCCGTCTTCAAAAAGTGAACATCAATCTCTTCCGGCACCGCGTAAATATCCGGTACCTTATAAGTAGACAAAGCATTCGATCGCAAACGACCCGTCTCATCATAAATTATCTCTTCCATCGTCATCCAACCAATACCCTGCACCAATCCACCTTCGGTTTGTCCAAGGTCTATCATTCGATTCATGCTTGCGCCAAAATCATGAACAATCTTCACTGAGTCAAAGGTATACGTACCACGAATGCAGTCAACCGTCGTTACAAAAATAGCCGTCCCATAAACATGATAAGCAAAAGG
>CALGLS010000373.1 GCA_937959375.1 uncultured Saprospiraceae bacterium | reverse complement strand
AACAAATGCCTATCATGTCTTTACTCTCTGCGACCGTTCAATAACTGTAATCGCGCAAACTCCCCTCTATACTAGCCACTGCTTTAACTAAAACTGGCTTTATTTTCGCTTATAAACAGACTACTACATATTTTTATTTTCATTAATAGTCGTCACAATAATTTTCACATAACTGTAATACTTATTTAAAGTATTCATATACTTGTATTACGATCTGAGAATTAAGCATAATAGTAAACAAACCCTGTAGTCCCCAAAAAAGCTGTTTGATTATTAAACGCTTATTAACACACTGAACATATGGAATTATTTTTACTCTATGCAATGGGACTAACCATTGTTGCATTCTTCTCTATCGTCATGGCTTCTCCTAAAGTCTTGCCTGTAGCTCAACATGGCTCAGACAATGATGCTGGTATGTTAAATCCAACCCAAGCCTCCAATCCATACAATGAATCAGAAGGGGAATCCGTTCCTACTACAAATGAAGCTGTTAGCGACACCACTCCTTCATCGGACATGGTAGACGACAGCCAGCCTAGCTAGATTACTAAATGAAAACTGGTTTATGATCCCCTACTTTAGAATTTTTACTTTTGTCGTTATTGCACTGCTTTCTAGTCTTCAAATAATGGCACAAACGAATGACACCATTCCTGCGGAAATTCCGCAACAGACTTCCGAAATATCTACCAATCAAACGAAAGAAAAAGTGAGCAAGGCTGGTAAGTCTACTCCTTCCTACTTTCGCCATCACAAAAAATTACCTGCGACCTATTCTGGGTTTGGAATTGAAATTACGAGATCAGAGCTTCCGCTAAAACGAGATTTTCATCTCTTTCAGCAATTCGGCAATGTACACTATGAAAAGTTAGAAGAAGGAGGATATGCCTATATACTTCTTGTAAAGTTTTCTAGTAAAAAGGCATTAAAGAATTATGTAAAGCAAGTTGTAATACCAAAAGCTCCAGATGCTAAAGCTTTAGTTTATAAAATTGGTAAGCGAAAATAAAAGAATCGAAGTTGTTCCGATAAAAAGAGAGGACTACTCCCCTACAGCAGCCTTACGCAATCGCTGCAAAAATGGAGAAGCAAAAATAAAATCTTGAAGTAGTTCATTATCACTATCCATCACCATATCTTTATTTCCCTGCCAAGCCAAGCGACCTTGATGTAGCAAAGCAATATTTTCACCAATCTGCATCACAGAGTTCATATCATGTGTATTGATGACGGTTGTAATGTTCTGTTCTGTAGTAATATCGTGAATCAGCTCGTCAATGAGCAAAGACGTTTTAGGGTCAAGCCCTGAGTTAGGCTCATCACAGAAAAGGTATTTTGGTTCGAGTACAATGGATCGGGCAATACCTACACGCTTTTGCATACCACCACTCACCTCTCCAGGGAATTTATCGTTGTTACCTTCCAACTGAACACGCTCCAAACAATAGTTGACTCGATCTAGTTTTTCCTTTTTCGTTTTATTGGTAAACATGTCTAGTGGGAATCGAATATTCTCCTCCACAGTCATAGAGTCAAATAAAGCAGAACCTTGAAATAGCATCCCGATTTCCATACGAATGGCACGCATATCTCGCCTATTGAGATCAGAGAAATTAGAATCTCCATACATAATTTCTCCACTCGTTGGTTTCAACAAGCCAACACATAATTTAAGCAAAACCGTTTTACCAGCACCACTTCGTCCAATAATCAGATTGGTCTTCCCTTTCTCGAAAGTGGTCGTAATGCCTTTCAACACCTCAGTGTCTCCAAACGATTTTTTTATATTTACTGCTCGTATCATAGGTTGAATGTGAATTAGAATGCGAATTAGAATTAGAATTTTTCTTCTGGCGCGGAATCAAAATTTTAAATATAAATTGGAATTAGAACACTGCATAAATAAAGCAATTTGAACAGTTGTGGGCCATTCTAACTCACATTCTAATTCTAATTCTAATTCTAATTTCCTACATCGTAAGAATAATCGCAATTATATAGTCTGAAAGCAAAATCAAAATATCGCTATATACAACTGCTTGCGTACTTGCTTGTCCTAGTTCAATGCTTCCTCCTTTTACATGATAGCCTTGGTAAGCAGAAACACTTGTCAAGATATAGGCAAAAACAACCGCTTTGACAAACATCATAAAAACGTAATAAGGTTCAAAAAATGATCGAACCCCTTGTATATATTCCACGTCTGTAATTAATCCTGTAGCGACACTCGCCGTATATCCTCCCCAAATTGAAATAAAGGCTGCCAAGCAAACCAACATTGGAATCACTACCATGGCTGCAATTACTTTTGGTAAAATCAAATAAGAAGCGGTATTCACACCCATGATTTCCATGGCATCAATATGCTCTTTTTGACGCATCCCTCCTATTTCCGCAGCTATGTTCGATCCCACTTTTCCGGCAAGAACCAAACAAGTAATCGTAGGTGCCAATTCTATTATGGTACTATCTCTAACAATATAGCCAATATAATAAGCGGGTACGAAACTATCCTGCAATTGGTAAGCAAACTGGGTAGCTGTTACTGCTCCAATAAAAACCGCAATTAATCCCACAATCACCAAAGAACCAATTCCAATATCATTCATCTGACGCATGGTCTCCTTCCAATACATAGAGAACTTCTCCGGACGCGTCAACGCAGAACGAAGTAAGATGAGATAACGACCAAAATGATACAAGAAATTTAAATTCATATAAAACGTCTTAGCCTCGCTATTCTTAAAGAGATTTTTGAAATACTAACTAATTACTTAGTAATTTAGCCCACTTTATAGGAATATCCTCCTTATTTGAGGGATTCTTACAAAGTCTTTCGGGCGCAAAAATATGGAAAAGTCCCGAATGCGCAACTTTTAACCCATTTAACGACTATTTCTCATGAAAGTTATAATAACTGGAGCAACAAAAGGTATTGGAAGAGCAATTGCTGAAGCTTTTGCCAATGAAGGGGCCGATTTAGCCATTTGTGCTCGGACGGCAGAAGACCTAGAAGCCTTTAAAACAGACTTTAAATCTAAATTCCCAAATATTGAGGTTTTCACCAAAAGTGTAGACATGAGCGACAAAGCTGCCGTGCTTCAATTTGCAACTGACGTTAAGTCGAAATGGGGACAAATCGATGTATTGGTTAATAACGCCGGAGTTTTTCTTCCTGGTGAAGTAAGCAAAGAAGAAGATGGCGCATTGGAAAAAATGATTGAAACCAACTTGTACAGCGCTTATTATTTGACTCGTGAGATATTGCCAGTCATGGCTGCAAAAGGACATATCTTTAATATGTGCTCCATCGCTTCTGTCATCGCTTATCCAAATGGAGGATCGTACAGCATCTCAAAATTTGCCTTACTAGGATTCTCAAAAGTACTTCGTGAAGAATTAAAAGAACAAGGCATCAAAGTAACTGCTATTTTGCCTGGCGCTACTTGGTCTGCTTCGTGGGCAGGTGTTGATTTACCAAAAAGCAGATTGATGCAAGCTACTGATATTGCCAACTCAGTAGTCGGTGCTTGGAAGATGGGCCCCTCTGCTGTTGTTGAAGAGATTGTTATTCGCCCTCAGTTGGGGGATTTGTAGGAAGAAGTCCGAAGACGAGAGAAGTCGGAAGACCGAAGACCGAAGCTCTCGTCTAACGTGGATATACGATCGCGGGAAACTTCGGACTTCCGTCTTCGGACTTCCGTCTCAATAAAAAACATTCCCGTTGCTAATAAACTAAATTCAAAAAAAACACTACATCATGCATACACATCCATTCATAAAATACGAACCACTTCGATTCTCAAAAGAAGAAAGTATAGCAAGAAGTAAATCCTATTACGAATTGCTGGACCAGCGACGTAGTGTTCGACACTTTGCGGACACGCCAGTCCCACAAGAAGTGATTGATAATGTAATCATGACCGGTTCATCTGCTCCTTCTGGTGCACACAAACAACCTTGGACTTTCTGTGTCGTTTCTGATCCTACCATTAAAAAAGAAATTCGCATTGCCGCGGAAAAAGAAGAGTATGAAAGTTATACCAATCGAATGAGCGAAGAATGGTTACGGGACTTGGCTCCTCTTGGTACAGATTGGCAAAAGCCATTTTTGGAAATTGCACCTTACCTTATCATTGTTTTCAAAAAAGCTTATGACCTTGACGCGGATGGTGGCAAACGAAAAAATTATTACGTAAACGAATCCGTTGGTTTGGCAACAGGTTTTCTAATATCTGCGATTCACAATGCTGGATTGGTTACATTGACGCACACTCCGAGTCCCATGGCTTTTCTGCAAAAGATACTAAACCGACCTGCGAATGAACGTCCTTTTTTATTGCTCCCCGTCGGTTACCCTGCTGCAGATGTAGAGGTGCCTGACATTGCGCGTAAGCAAAAGGAAGATGTGGTGGTTTACTACTAAAAAAGTCAAAGTGATAATTAAAGTGCCAATAGCAGTGCCTACGGTCGCAGAAAAAATAACACTGTAATTGCAACTCCACTTCAATTTTGATTTTAACTTTGATTTTAACCCAATCGAAAAACCCGAATTCAAAAAATTTGAATCCGGGTTTTCTATTTGATATGTTCTGACTATTTTATTTTGTGCTTTCGATTACGAAAGTTCGGTGGTATGATTCTTTATTGGCTGTGAGTCGTAAATGATACAAGCCTCGCGTCAAGTTCATACAATCAATTTCCATACGGTGCGCACCAGACCTCATGTCCATTACTTCTCGCTTAACGATTGAACCGTTCCCATCAATAAGTAGTACCTCAACATCTTGTGCATTATCCAACATTACATCAACGAATACAGAACCAGATTCCAAAACAGGGTTTGGAGATGGGTCACCGAGGACAAGCATTTCCATGTAAACCTGAGCCACATTTGAAAACGCTTCTGTACCATCATAATCTCTTTGACGTAGTCGGTAGTAACTCGTTCCGATCAGTGGATCTTTATCGATATAAGTGTAAAGGTTGGCAGTTGCTGCAGTACCTCGTCCGACTACAAAGTCGATTTTGTCCCAATTATCTCCTTTTGCACTACGCTCTATAATAAAACCTTCGTTGTTAATTTCACTTGCAGTAGACCATTCTAGATAGACGTTTTCTTGTTGAGGACGCGCCTTAAAGTACATCAACTCGACTGGAAGTGCCGTTCCTCCAGGGCCACCTCCTCCTCCACCTCCGGAGAATGAGCTTACTAACATTTCAGCATAATGATCTGATCCGTATCCTCCTGATGCCCAAGTCGTTGTAGATATAGCACCATTTGTCAAAACAATAGCAGAACCAGCAGGAATATCTTCTACATCTGAATGTGCTCCAACTGTTCCATCAGTAACTTTAAAGAAACTCATGTTACTTACACCTGTCAAAGTTGGAAGTCCCTCGTTTGTCAAGACCGTATTCAACGCATTAAATTCATTATCTGTAAAGTAAAATCGTACCGCCATATCTGCAGCTGGTTGCGTTGTTGGATCTACATCCCAAGAGCGATTAAAAACTACAGCACCTTGTGGATTCGTAATAAAACAATCACCTGTAATACAACCTTGATCGTGGAAACTTGCCGTTGTTGCAGAAATTTTAATACTTACGTTTTCTGTTGGAATATCAACCGTTGCATCCTTTTCAACAGAGAGTAAGATATTATTTTGACAATCGCAATAATGCGTCCATGTCCCTTCTGTTTTTTCATATAATGATTGATGAACACCTTCTGTACTCGCATATGGCAACACTTCTCCAGCTGCACAATTTCCGATTTGCATCAATTCTTTATCCACTGTACCGTTCACGCCTACGTTTGCTCTAAAGAATAAGATATCGTTCGCAACGATTAAATTATCCGGATCAGAGCTAAGTCCTGGACTTGACCCATCATCATTCACATCTCTCAACAATACAGTCCCGGCAGCAGTACCATCACTCATCCAGAGTTCGTCACCGTTCACACCGTTATCTGCACTAAAGAATAAACGATCTTTGTATACTTGAAAAGAATTCATTGTGGCTGAACCACTAAAAGCATCTCCTGTTCCCGGCGAACCAGTAGCATTGACGTCTTTTAGCATAACCGTAGTTGTTCCATTGTGCTGATATAACTCACGTCCAAATTGTCCTGATTTATACCCTACAAAATATAGGTTAGACCCCATCACGATTAGATTCATGGGATAACTCGACACGGTGCCTGGTTTTATTTCTGCACCGATGCTAACTGTTGTACCATCTGTTTTGAAAATTTCTTGTCCATTAGCTGCATTGGTTGCAATGAAGTAAAGGTGTCCGTTAAATTCCATCAAACTTTGAGGAAAAGAACCATAAGATGAAGTAGAAGCTCCATCATAAATATCTGCAAAAAGAGCAGCGTTTCCAGTAGTACCTTCTACCTTCCAAAGCTCTCGATTGTAAGCAGCTGTTTTTGCTGAAAAGTACAAGTCACCATCAAAGGCTTGAAATTCTTTTGGATCAGAGTTAGAACTTCCTGAGTTAATATCCATTACTTGGCTTGTAGTGGTACCATCTGTTTTCCATAGCTCCTTACCATCAGAATTTTTTGCAGCAAAATAAACAAATCCATCAAAGCCATAAAGGTCAGTTGGATCAGAATGAGCAGCACCTCCTGGATTGATATCCATTACCAGAGTCGCATTCCCTGCAGTACCATTACTCTTCCACAGCTCACGACCATTGTTTGCTTCGTAAGCAGAAAAATAAAGTGTGTTGTTGTAAACATACAAAGACGTTGGAGATGAACTCCCAGAACCAACATTAATATCTTTCAATATTTGCGTAGTTGTTCCGTCTGTCATCCAAACCTCTTCACCGTTGGCAACAGTTTCTGCTTTGAAATAAATGTTACCATTCATGGCTACCATGTTAGTAATATCAGATCCTGTTGTTCCAGAATTGATATCCATCACTAAGGTAGTACCACCTTCAGTTCCATCTGAACGCCATAATTCGGCACCAGTAGAACCATTATTAGCAGTGAAATAAACGTATCCGCCCATTTCAATCATGTTGTCAGGAATTGACCCACTGGTTGTGTTAATATTCTTCACCTGAATTTGAGCCTCACTAAGGGGCAACAAAAAGAGAAGAAAAAAGAAAAGTTGAAACACCTTTTTGTCCCATAAGCACAAGAGACAGGTATTAAATTTTGAGTAGAAAAGTCTCATCACGTTAAATACTTTAGCTGAATAGGTTAATAAATAAGTAAACCGATAGTTCTAATTATCCTTATCAAAAAAAAAATTCTTAGTGAGTAAAGTGTAGGTGTTAATAGCTAAAGTTTAGTTAGACCTTTACGTAATCATACGAATGGAATAACTGCAAAAAAAGGGGAAGACTTATTTAGTGTGGGGAAGAATTTATAATACTATCTCTCAATAATCAACATCTGTGCCATCAGAAAAATTGATTATATTTTTTCATTTACATACGTTAGAAAAAAGTCAGCAAGCAAAGGAGTTTTCTAGTGAACTCTAGCTTATTAAGCTATTCATTAAGTTCTTTTCAAATCAAAAACTCAACTTACTTTTATCAATTAAAGGGGTAATATTGTGACATAATTTTTATTCCAATAAGCGATTTTAATTGATTTCACGCAACTTCGTTCTAAAAAACTATCGTGCTTATAACAAAGCTTTCAAAGGTTATAACAGATATACTAGGTAAGTTCAATTACAAAGCCTTAAATTTATCGGTATAATGTGTACACTTACTTATATTCCAAATCAAAACGGTGATTATATAATCACTCAAAATCGAGATGAAAGTCCTAAACGTTCTGCCACAGGGCTAGTGAACAAAAAATTTAGTTCCCATCAGCTTCTATTCCCTCAAGACCGTGGTGCTGGAGGTACTTGGATCGCCGCTTCTAACCAAAACAAAGTAGTCGCTCTACTCAATGGAGCATTCGAAAAACACAAGCATCATCCCCCTTACAGAAGAAGTAGAGGCCTTATGGTTTTAGATGTGTTTGCTTTCGCAAAAGCAAAACAATTTTTTCAACAATATACCTTTACAGAAATGGAACCCTTTACTATGATTATCTTCGAAGATGGAGGGCTGTACGAAATTCGTTGGGATGAAAAAAATAAGCATATTCAAACATTAGACCCTACAAAAAAACATCTCTGGGCTTCTTCCACGCTTTACCCTCCTACTATCCAACAAAAACGGCAAGATTGGTTTCAACAATGGTTAAAGCAGCAATCTACTCCAACAATAAATGATGTACTTGGTTTTCATAAAAATGCAGGAGATGGCGATCCCTCTAATGACCTAGTCATGAATCGTCAAAATATAGTTTGTACGACAAGCATCACTTCCATTGAAAAAACCGATGGACAGCTTAATATGCAATTCCATGACCTCATGAATGAAAACAACAAGACTGGAAAAATCAACCTTTCAAATGAGCTTCTGGCAAAATTTTAAAAAAAGTAACCGATACATTCGTCTGACTCAATGGGAATATTGGCCTTCCAAATTGTTTTATTGGCCCATGTATTTTTATATTCCATGGTATCAACTCAGGGCAGGAAATCTTGCTTTTTTTACTGCTGCTAATCCGGGTATTGATACAGGCGGGATTGGATTGGAATCAAAGTTTGAGGCGATGCAATTATACCCAAAAGAAATGTGCCCTCGTTCCATCCTTTTCAAAAAAGGAGACAAATTTCAAGATTTAGAAAACAGACTTTCAGAACAAAACATTACCTATCCATTAATTGCCAAACCAGATTTAGGTTATCGAGGTCTTTTGGTTAAGAAAATCCATAATCAAATCCAGCTTCATGAATTTCTCAGTCAATATTCATTGGATTTCATCCTTCAGGAATTGATAGATGGGATGAAGGAATTTGGTGTGTTTTATATTCGTCATCCTGAGGAGAAAAAAGGTACTATTACTTCACTTACACTAAAAGCATTTTTGTCTGTAACTGGCGATGGCCAATCGACCGTTGAAGCATTAATCAAAGCAAAACCAAGAGCCGCACTTCAACTAAAAGTATTACAAAAAAGCAATCCTAACCTATTAAACAAGATACCTACAAAAGCAGAACAAGTACCACTTGGCGTAATTGGGAATCATTGTAAAGGGACTATGTTTATAAATGGCAAAAGTTTGATCGATGATGAATTGATTGAGACTTTTGACAAAATCAGCAAACGCATTGGTGGCTTTTATTATGGTCGATTTGACATCAAATGTCCAAGTTTGAAAGATTTGAAAAAAGGAAAAAATATTAAAATCATTGAACTGAATGGAACCTGTTCAGAGCCGACGCATATTTACGACATGAGTAAGATCACTTACTTTGGTGCGCTCAAAGAAATCATCTCGTATTGGCATACAATTTTCCAGATCAGTCAGGCCAATCATAAGAGAGGTGTGGTTTATCAGTCGCAGCGAGAGATTGCACAGCGGTTTCTCGATTTACGAAAATACTTTATTGCGATTAGGAAAATGTCCTCAGAGTAGAGAAACCAAAAAGGAGATAGCCCCAACAATAATCACCCACAAGGTGAGGGAATGGGAATAGGAATAGGAATAGGAATAGGAATAGGAATTAGA
>CALGLS010000372.1 GCA_937959375.1 uncultured Saprospiraceae bacterium | reverse complement strand
TGTGTTAAAGAAAACTACATTCCCGCTATACATTGTGGTCAAAGCGACTGAGGTCATCTCATAATTAACCGGTAGGAAGCATAAGATCTGTCAGGTTTTCAATTAAGACAAAAACTATGACGAAGTTGAAACCTGGCAGGTCTGCTTCTTTCCCCGCTTTACCCCTGGCCCCCATAGGCATGTATTTTTACACACTAAATATACCATGAATATGATGAAACAACCCAGGGTAGCAGTCATGTTACTTTTGCTAACTGTTTTTTGCTTTAATCTAAACGCCCAGCGTGGAAAAAGCTTAGACGGTTACATCCTTCTAAAAGATGGAAGCCGAGTAGAAGGAAAATGCAAAATAGGCTCCTCAATTACAGACAGAGAAGTAAAAATATCCTTTCAAAGGAAAGGTGATAAGAAAAAAAGAGTTTACAAACCGAAAGAACTTTTAGGCTATGGTTATGAATCTACTGAAATAGATGATTGGGGTAGAGAAGAAACTAGATGGATTCATTATGAAACGATCAAAGTTGATTACCCCGCCAAGCCGTTCGGCTCTACCACAGTATTTGTGGAACGAGAAGTCGAAGGAACCATCAGTCTCTATTGTCATTACATAGAGGTAAGAAACAATCCCAAAAACCCTTACCGCTATGTGTATTATATGAAAATGGAGACTGGGGTTTACAAAAAACTAGAAGAAGAATCTTTTAAGCGTACAGCTAAAAAGACCTTCAAAGATTATCCCGCTCTAGCTAATAGAATAGGGAAAAAAGACTTTTTATATCGCAATCTCGATCGTATGGTCCGTGATTTTAATTACTGGTCCGTTAACAAGCATGACAAGAACGAGTATCGAGTTGCAATGATAGAAAAAAGTGAATAATAACGATTTTAGAATTCTGTTTTTGGTGATTTTTTCAAAATCATCGCCCTAACTAGGCCAAGTTTTGCCCAAAACCGTTTAGTTAGCTCGTTTTTGAATTCGGTTTTTAAAAAGGTATGATTCAAAAACCGGTGTGCGCTTTAGCGCCACCGGTTTTTTTTGTGTACTAGGGCGATTAAGATCAAGCTCAAATTCAAACTCAAATTTCACTCAGATCGCGATTGAGGAAGATAGAGATTGTGCTTTAGATTGAATTTGAATCTTATCTGAGCTTGAACCAATAGAAAAGCCTAAGCATTTAGAGTTAATCAACCTTGACTTTCTTGGAGGACTACCATTAACAGCCCCAAAAGTCAGCACACGCCGTTTGGTAGACTTAAAAACTACTTTTAAACAAGGTTTTAACGACTAAATTCTCTCCTTTTCGCCTTCAATCAGCCAGTCAATTACATAAAATCAAATTAACTATAAAGAAAATAGCTTTTTAAGCTATAAACACAAGCTAGTTTATCCAATAGTTTTTGATTTAAAACAGATGCAATGTGTTGTTTTTCAGTCAATTATGTCTTGTTCGCGTTTTTGACCATCTCAGGCCTCATTTTAAAGGTAAAAATGTGGATAAATACCTACGATTAGCCCCTGTTTTATACCTAAAAATAGCCTGTTTTTTGTTATCTTCGCGCAACTTAGTAACATGGCAAAAATGACTTGGATATTCACAAGTAATTAAGTAAAGTTTTGGCTACGAAGGAAGCTGGCTTTTACCAAACACTTGAGACAAAAAAATGTCCGAATTATTTTTTGTGTGACACTTAAATGTAATTAAAAATACAATGGCTGAAGACAAAAGAATTATTCCTGTTAGCATCGAAGATGAAATGAAATCTGCGTACATCGATTACTCTATGTCAGTAATCGTATCGCGTGCACTACCCGATGTTAGAGATGGCTTAAAACCAGTTCACAGAAGAGTGCTTTACGGTATGCATGAACTTGGATTAAGTTCATCTAAATCTCACAAAAAATCTGCTCGTATCGTTGGAGAAGTTTTGGGTAAATATCACCCACACGGTGATACATCCGTTTACGATTCCATGGTGCGTATGGCGCAAGATTGGTCACTCCGATATCCTCTAGTTGACGGACAAGGTAACTTTGGTTCAATGGACGGTGATAGCCCTGCTGCTATGCGTTACACTGAAGCAAAGCTAAAGCGTATCAGTGACGAAATCTTAGGAGATATTGGTAAGGATACGGTTGACTTTAGAAACAACTTTGATGACTCGCTTACAGAGCCGTCGGTATTACCTACCACGCTTCCTAATTTATTGATCAACGGAGCATCTGGTATCGCCGTAGGTATGGCAACCAACATGATGCCGCACAACCTTACCGAAGTCATTAACGGTATCATTGCAACAGTTGACAATGCAGATATTACGATTGACGAATTGATGACCCACATCAAAGCTCCCGATTTTCCTACAGGTGGAACTATCTACGGAATGGAAGGTGTACGTGAAGCTTTCGAAACCGGTCGTGGTCGAGTAGTGGTTCGTGGAAAAGCACGAATCGAAGAAAGTAAAACAGGAAAAGAAACCATCATCATTTCTGAAATTCCATATCAGGTCAATAAAGCAAACCTTGTGATCAAGATTGCTGATTTGGTCAACATGAAAAAAGTGGAAGGCATCAGTGATGTACGTGATGAATCAGACAGAAATGGTTTAAGAGTAGTTGTAGAGGTGAAGCGTGATGCAATGGCTAACGTGATTTTGAGTAAACTCTACAAATACACACCACTTCAAAGTTCTTACGGTGTTAACAATATTGCTTTGGTAAACGGTCGCCCAATCGTATTGAATCTGAAAGATTTAATTAGAGAGTTTATCAAATTCCGTTTGGAAGTGATTGTACGTCGTACAACTTATGACATCAACAAAGCAAAAGAAAGAGCACACATCCTTGAAGGTTTGCTAATCGCTTTGGATCATCTAGATGAGGTCATTAAGTTGATTCGAGCATCGAAGACAGTAGAAGAAGCGAGAACAGGCTTGATGAGCCAATTTGAGTTAAGCGAAATACAAGCGAAAGCAATTCTCGAAATGCGTTTGCAAAAGCTTACCGGTCTGGAAAGAGACAAGGTACGTGCTGAATATGATGAGTTGTTAAAGACCATTGCTTACTTGCAATCGATTTTGGATTCAGAGGCAATGAGAAGAGATATCATTAAAGAAGAATTGACTGAGTTGAAAGATAGATATGGAGATGAGCGTCGTACTGACATTGCTTTTGCTGAAGGCGACATCAGTATTGAAGATATGATTGCTGATGATGATGTAGTCATTACAATTTCTAACCTAGGTTATATCAAGCGAACTAAAGCAACTGAATATCGAATTCAAGGGCGTGGAGGTCGTGGATCAAAAGGATCCAAAACTAGAAATGAAGATTACATCGAACACATGTTTGTGGCCACCAATCACAACTATCTTTTATTCTTTACAGAACAAGGACGTTGTCACTGGTTACGTGTATACGAAATTCCAGAAGCGACCAAGACTTCAAGTGGCCGTGTGATTCAGAATATTATCAACCTTCCAAAAGAAGACAAGGTAAGAGCTTACATCAAAATCGAAGATCTTAAAGATGTCGATTACATGAATAACAATTATATCGTTTTCTGTACGAAGAATGGTTTGATTAAGAAAACATTGGTAGAGCAATTCTCTCGACCACGTACCAACGGTATCAACGCCATCACCATCAACGAAGGAGATCAATTGTTAGAAGCTCGTTTGACAAATGGTAATAACGAAATCGTCATCGCCAATCGTGCTGGTCGTGCCATCCGATTCCCTGAAGCAAAAGTACGTTCGATGGGTCGAAGTGCTGCGGGAGTTCGTGGTATAACATTAGTTGACGAAAACGATTCGGTAGTTGGAATGGTAAGTGTTGATCCAACTGATTCTGAACAAACGATTTTAGTTATTTCTGAAAAAGGAAATGGAAAACGTACTGCAGTCGATGATTACCGAATCACCAATAGAGGTGGTAAAGGGGTGAAGACTATGCAGATTACTGAAAAAACAGGACCACTGGTATCGATAAAAATGGTAACGGATGATGATGATGCAATCATTACAACTAAGTCAGGAATCGTGATCAGAATGGACTTGAAAGAACTTCGCATAATGGGAAGAGCAACGCAAGGCGTTCGTGTGATCCGACTAGATAAAAATGATGAAATCGCTGATGTAGCAGTAATCAATGTGGCGGATGAAGAACCAGATCAGGTAGTAGATGAAGATGGAAATGTGATTGAAGCAGCAGCTGATGAAACGCAAGCGCCAGCTAATAAAGATGCAGACGCGAGCGGAGAAGAAGAGTAAAGTAATTCCAATTTCGGTGGCAATGCTTAATTTCGTTGCCACCGGATGTGGTGAAATAGAATAAATATTCAGTTGATATTTTGGCTTTTAAGCCTAAAAAGCATCGACTTAACTGATTTTAACAAGTTTTGGGTGTTTCTTAACAACAAAAAAAGACTTTGTTTTATAATTTTACCGTCAATATAAGTGGAATTCAGAATCAACAGATTATTCCAAATTTTAATAAATTACACTAGAGTGCATTCCAATTCATTTCGGCATAAGCTCTAATAAAACGAATCCTAAGTTTCGAAATTAAACAAATTAGAAGATGAAAAAATTAATTCTCGGTTTATTATCTCTTTTCGTGGTTGTATCACTACAAGCACAAAATGCAGCTGCTTCTTACAAAGAAGCGAACAAAGCAATGAAGAAATATCCTCAAGCGCAGGGTGACAGTAAAGCTGAATATTTAGACAAGGCAATCATTGCGATAGGTAAGGCAGTTGCTGCTGAAAGTGAATTAGAAGGCAAGGATAAAACAAAAATGTTTTTGTTGGCTGGTGATATTTACAACGAGCAATGTGCTGCTGATCTTAAGTACCAACTTTTGGATCAGACATTCAAATCAGCATACCCTAACTCTGCAGTTGATGCTTACAAAGCTTATACTAAAGTTTTAGAAATTGCTGGTAAGAAATACTTCAAAAGTGATGCGATGACTGGTTTGCGTTCAACGGCAGATCACCTAGGTAACGCAGGTCTTTTTGCTTACAAAGCAAACGAATTCAAAAAAGCATATGACGCTTACAGCGCTGTACTTGACGTGAAAAATATTTTAGACAAAGCTGGTAAGAAAGGTGTTTTAGCTGAGCAAGCACAAATGAATGATCACAAATACATGCAAGGACTGAGCGCTTTATCTGCAGAGATGAATGAAGAAGCTGGAAAACTATTTGCTGAATTGACAGAAAGCGGTTACGAAGAGTCTGGTGTTTACAATGCATTGTTCAAATTGAATGTTGATACTGACCAAGCTAAGGCAGAAGAGTATTTGTCAAAAGGACGTGAGAAATTTCCACAAGACAACGGCTTGATGGTTACTGAATTGAACCACTACTTAAAGACAAATCGTTTTGATGAGTTGGTAGGTAAATTAGAAAAAGCTATCGCTGCTGATCCTGAAAACGTGTCTTACTACTCAGCTTTGGGTAACACGTATGATAACTTATTCCAAAAGGAAATGGCTGACAAGAATCTTGAAGCAGCTAACGGTTACTTCGATAAAGCTTTAGAATACTACACAAAAGCATTAGAAAAGGACGGTACTTATTTCTTTGCAGTTTATAACTCTGGTGTACTTTACGTAAACAAGGCGAATCTAATCATCGAAGAATTGAAAGTTTTAGAAGATAAGGCAGATTACTCAAAAGCTGGTTTGCGCGCAATGGAAGCAAAAAAATCAGAAGTTAATGCTGAGTTTGCAAAAGCTTTACCTTTCTTCCAAAGAGCTGAAAGCATGGATGCAAATGACATGAATACGCTGAATGCATTGAAAGAAATTTACGCACGTAATGAAAATTTTGAACTGTCTAAAGAGTTTAGTGCTCGTTTGAAGACTGTTCAAGATGGTGGTAAAAACGAAAAGGCATACCACGAAAATAAATAATCAAAACGGAAAAGATTAGTTGGAAAACGATCTTTAAGTAATGATTTTCAAAAAAAGCAGAATAGCATTGAGTTGCTGTTCTGCTTTTTTTTATTTTTGGTTGACTATCAAAGAAGAGAGGCGTAGCTTAAAGGAATTTACTAGGCGAGAGAGGAGTAGGAATAAGGCACAGCGCACCAATTCCGTTTGTAGGTAAACGATTGAAATAGAAGTAGAGCAAATGTAGAAGAGCCGGATTTCGGACTTCAGTCCGAATATAAAAAGAAAAGAAAGAGAGGACTGGACTATAGTTCAGAGCCCGGAAACCAATCGAGATGTTAAGGTAGATTTTGAAATAAATGAACCAATAGCAGTAAATTCAGCGGCCAAAGAATCAATAAAATTTTCCATCAAGGTTGCATTTAAATTTGTATTAAAAGAACAACAATGACAAACACAAAAGAAGAACTAAAAGCAACACTCAAAGCCTATCAAGATCTAGACAGAGTTATTCGGTATATTGCTGATTTAGATGTTCAGATTGATGAAAACGAGGCAAAAGTAATCCAGTTAGAAAACCGTCAATTCAAAGAATTTGAGGATTTACAAAAACTAGAAGGCAATAGCCTAAAATCAGTTTTCTATAAAGTACTTGGAAGTAAAGAAGAGCAGCTGGAGAAAGAACGCCAGGAACATTTGCAAGCTTCCATGAAGTACGATGCAGCAAAAAAATCACTCGACCTACTAACATACGAACGCTCCGTACTTGAGAAGAAACTAACAGATGCAGACGTACTCAAGTCTAAAGTCGAGTTACTAAAAAAGAAACGAGCTGAGGAAATCATGGCCAGCGGATCATTAGCTGGTCAGCGTATGCTCGAAATCGTAACAGAAGGTGATGCGCATCGTCACATCCAAAATGAAATAGATGAGGCGCTGTCTGTTGGCAGTCGCGCATCTGACTTGTTAGGTCAGATCGTCAATAATCTGCGGCAAGCAAGTAATTGGGGACAATGGGATATGAGCGGACGTAGACGATCTGCGAGCTATACCAAACACTCTTACATCGATCGAGCTAGAAGTCTATCTCACTCTGCGCATAATATTCTACGTCAATTTGAAATCGAATTGCGTGATGTATATCGTCAGCAAAACTATGGGCTAGACGTAGAGATTGCTTCTTTCTCTCGCTTTACAGATGTTTTCTTTGATAACTTAATTTCGGACTGGGTGGTTCAGCAGAAGATTCAAAATTCGCTTTCATCCGTAGTAGCGGTTCGCGATAAGGTCAACCGATTGATGGGAAACTTGCAGGCCGATGATAATAAGATATTGAATGAGTTGGATCGATTGGAGGCGGAGTATGAGGCTTTGGTTATGAA
>CALGLS010000371.1 GCA_937959375.1 uncultured Saprospiraceae bacterium | reverse complement strand
AGGAGAATTTAGTTTGTCGCAGTCTTTTGATTTTAACTGAGCCCGTTGATCCACTATTCTATAAATTTTCTTTGGAAGTTTTTGTTTACTCCTATTGTTGTAATAGTTTTGATTGGAATAGTTGTAACTAAATCCACCGCCTGATGATCCGTGAGAGCCACCGTAGCCTAGCGCTATGTTGTCTTTTTCTGGAGGTAGGCCACTTTCTATGTAGCTTGTGTTGCTTTTTACCGGTCTAGATATGTAGTTTCTCTTAGGACTACTGTTGTAAGAAAGTCCTCCGCCAAAGCTTGCTGGAATACCTCCTGTGATTACATGTAATTGTTCGATGTCAGTGCTTTGAACCGAATTGGCATTCACCCGAATCCCATCCACATAGATGTCTGTTGCGTTGCTTCGGGAACCTCTCACGTGGATTTCATCGCCCTCATCAAGTTGGCTAAGTCCTGCTGTAGATGCAGCTAAAGCACCAATGTTTTTTGTGGGTAATTTTGAAATGTCCTCAGAAGTTTTAATGCCACCTTGTGTCGTGTTGTCTTGTTCAATTAACGGTACTTTAAACTCTGTTACAACAATTTCATCAAGATCTACTCCACCACCACCGCCTTCTATAATTTGGCGTTTTTGAGTTTGAAAAACCACCTCTTGAATTTGCGGTGCTTGTTGATTCGTTGAGGATTTAACATCATTCTTTGCGCTAAGCCATGCTGCATTTGATTGCTCCATCTTCTCGTCGTAAGCTGAAATGAATATCTCATTTGGATCACCTTTTGATTTTAATTTTCGGCTGATCTTAATTTCACTTCCTGGCCAAATACGAACGCGTTCAATTTGATGCGATTTGTAGCCATGATGGTTGAATCGAATTGTGTACTCACCTACCGGAACATTGTTGAAAATATATTTTCCGTCTTTTTTGTAAATACGTCCAGTCCAATGTTGACCTTCATCATCAAAAAGAGTGGCGTAAGCTCTAGTCGTGTTTGCTCGTTTGGGAAGTAAAATTTCGCCAGAGATAGTTCCGTATCCATCCGCTTGAATGATAAACATGTCTTGTTTGTATTCTGAAACACTTTTTATCACAGTCGTTCTATCGTCAGAGTCTATTCGAATTCTATTGCCGCTTGGCGCAAAAGGAAAACCAACTAATTTAAAATCTCCATATTCGTTACTTGTCGTAATTAAATCATGACCCATGGCTGATATTTTTGCATTTTGAATGGGGGCACCACATTCGTCTACTATCTTCCCAGCAATGATCGCTTCCTCCTTTTTAAAAGTATAAGCAACTGGCTTTTCTTGTTGAATCGCTTTCCAGTCAAATCTTCTCCAACCATGTGTTTGCATCAATAGATCGAGTCCTGCAATTGCCTTTGGCTCATCCTTTTTAAAATAAAAATCAGGTTCCTCTATTTTTCCTTTTAGCTCGCTTTCTAAAAATATTTTGGCAAAAATATGTCCTTGTTTGTCATCGGCAAAGGTGAGTAATTTGCTATCAGCTACAGAGAGCGAAAAGTTACCTTTGACAGGTTTGTCATTCTCGTCCGTTACCTTGATGTCCATGACGACTTTTTCGCGAGGTGCGTATTTTTCTTTGTCGGTTTTCACCGAAATATTGAGGTGCTTGTGTGGATTTACAAAAGCTAAGCGCTCGCAATGTGGATTTCCTTTTAAATCGAAAAGTGTCAATTTTGATATGCCCATTGGAAAGTCTTTGGTAGGAATAACTATGGTGCTTTCCTTGTCAATTTTAACTGTTTTTGAAAATGGAATTTGATCATTGCTTTGAGCAACCAGATGTAACTCTGTGTATCGAGTTGATTGAACCTTGACTTCTATTTGTTCTTCATTTTGTGAAACGATATTTAGGTTGTAACCTCTCATCTTTACTTCAGGAATGTCGTACTTCTTATTGATGCCCGCCGGCTTAGTTATTTTAGCATAATATTTTACATTGCGCTCTGGCCAAAAGTTGAGATTTCCCATTCCTTGGTGGAAGCTTTTAAAGGTATAAAGTTCTTCTCCAGATGCATTAAATATCGCACCTTCAATATCTGCAGGTTTTCCAAATTCATTTAATGCTTTGAAGGCTAGTTTTGTTTTTAAACCGGCAATCAGGTCACCACCTTCTGGAAAGAATTGCAAATCAATATCATTTAGTACAATTGGAATTGATCTTGAAATAGATTCAGAAACTCCTTTATGGGGAATAATGACTTGGAGTAATGCGTCGTTTGAATTTAGTTTTTGAGGTAACTCAAATCGAATGATAGACTTGCCGTCAAAATCAACACTTTCTTTTTGGCGTAATATTTCTTGTCCTTCAACTTGTACTATGAATTCGTAATTCGCGTATCGCAAAGGAAGGTTGTCCAAACTTTCTAAGGATAAATTAGCCATGACTTCGTCTCCCGCTCCAAACGCTTTTCTTTCGAAATCTAATTTCATATTTAGGTTTGGCAGTACTACTTTTTGAACTTGGACCTCTCTTTCAAATGCCGTTTTTGAGTTCTTCTGCCAAGAGGTATAGGCTTTTACTTTGTACATGCCACCAACATCTTGAGCGATAGAAAATGTTCCAGAGCCTAAACCATTTGCCGCCATAATTTTTTGTCTATCAATTACTGATCCCTTTGGATTGATTAACTCGACATAGACAATGTCACTTGTGTTGGTTTCGGTCAAATCGTTTTCATTTCGGATGTATGCTTTAAACCAAATGTGTTCACCGGGTTGGTAAAAGTTACGATCTAATTGGACGTACACTTTTTCACCTTGTGTTTGTTCGCTATGCAAATTGAGTTGCGTCAATAGCTTTTTAACGAACGGATGGTGTTGAGTTTTGACTAAAGTAAATGCAAAACTTGAAAAGAGAATGGCAATGATCGAGAGGTGGGCAGCCCTTTTTGTGATTAAATTTTTCATGCATGCAGATTTAAAAATTGAGCTAATTATTTCAAATCTAAAGTGCAAGAATATTAATTAGAATGGAAGCTGTAAATAGTGAATGCTTGTTTTGACTGGGTGAATGGTTTGTTTTGGTATCTCGATTTTAATTGGAATGGATAGACATGGGGAGGCTTAGATTGAAGCTCAAACTCAAGTTCAAACTCAATTCCTTCGAACGTGTCTTCTGTGAAATTTAAATTGAGATTGAACTTGAGTTTGAATTTCCTAAAAGCCTATCATAACAGCAATGGCAATAAAAATGGCAGATATGCCCATCAGAATTAAGAACAAAGGACCTATGAATTTGAGCCAGCGATCATAAGGAATTTTAGCAAGACCAAGCATTGCCATCAAGACGCCAGATGTGGGGATAATGACATTTGAAAATCCATCGCCACAGGTAAAAGCGAAAACAGCGGTTTGTCGCGACAAGCCAAGTACATCCGAAAGTGGTGCCATAAGTGGCATGGTAGCAGCAGCTTGTCCAGATCCTGAAGGAATGAAAAAGTTGAGTAACGATTGGAAAACGAGCATGCCTTCTGCAGCTACTAGTTTTGGGAAATCTTGTAAAACATTAGCTGCACCATAGATGAGTGTATCCATAATTTGGCCATCCATCAAAACGATTTGTATGCCTTTGGCAAATCCGACGACTAGTGCTGCTATAACCATTTCTTCAGCGCCTTTTGCGAAAGCTTTAACAGTTTCATCTATTGTCAAACCAGCGGTCCAAGCGGCAATGAGCCCCATGAAAATAAAACCGCCTGCCATTTCTGGAAGCCACCAACCTTGGGTTTGTGTTGCATAAAGAATACCTGCAAAAATAAAAATACAAATGAGTACAACAACAAGGTGTGCTTTCCGTAAAGGGATACGCTCTACATCCAATTCTTTAGCAGAATATTCGATGCCAGCTAGCAATGATTTTGAAGGATCGTTTTTGACTTTTGTACCATAACGAATTACATAAATCAAGGTGGCTGTCATAATACATGCAAAAAAGACCAACCTAAAACCGATGCCAGAGCCTATTGGGACTTCTGCTATTCCCTGAGCAATCTGTACGGTAAATGGATTGGTGGTTGCTGCCGCAAAACCTACATCTGCTGCGAGCATAACTAGAGCCAAACCAAAAATTCGATCGTATCCCATTTGTGAAGAGACATATAAAAATACGGGGACCAGTGGAATCAATTCTTCGCCCATTCCAATGGTGGATCCGCCAATTGCGATACAGACCATCATGATGATAATGAGCACGATTCCGGAATTGGCAAACTTATCCAGCATCTTTTGGATGACGGCTGTAATGGTGCCCGTTTTTTGAATGATATTAAAAATGCCACCTACAATAAAAATGAAAAAGATGATATCGGCTGCTCCTTCTAGTCCTCGTGGAATAGCAGACAAAAACTTGAGTAAGCTTACTGGAGATGCCTTGCCTTCTTGCTCATCACCAATCAGTGCGCCTTTTAGACTATAATGTTTTTCGATGCTTTTAAACGTGTTTGGAACGACCATGGTTCGAGTCAGTTTGTTGACCGTTCTTTCTTCTCTTTCGTAATTTCCGGAAGGAACAAGGTAGGTAAGAATAGAGCTAAATAGGATGACTCCCATGAGCAATACAAAAACGTGTGGAACTTTGATTCGTTGGACAAATGACTTTTTCAAGGTGCTGGATTTTCGTGAATGATACTGCTAATATAGCTTATTGATTTTCAATATCAAATTCTGATTCAATTTCAATTTTTTAAAATTTATTTACTAAATTAACTCCATGATTTCATTTACGACCTCTCAAAGTAAAGAAGACCTTCAGGGAATTCTAAGTTTGCAGCAAGCGAATTTGGAAGCCAATATCACTTCAGAAGAATTGGCAAGTCAAGGATTTGTAACGGTAGAACATAACTATGATTTACTTAGCGCAATGAATGATCCTTATCCGCATATCATTGCAAAAGATGCAGGAATGGTAGTTGGTTATGCCTTGGTTATGTTGCCTGCATTTGGAAACTCCATTCCAGTTCTTGTTCCGATGTTTGAGCAGATTAACACCTTGGTTTATGAAAATAATAAACTCGCTGCATCAAAGTATTTTGTGATGGGCCAGGTATGTGTTGGAAAAGGATGTAGAGGAAAAGGCGTTTTTGCTGGGCTCTATGAGAAGATGAAAGTAGAAATGAAAAATGATTTTGACTATATCATCACTGAAATTTCAGCAAGAAACAAACGCTCTCTACGCGCTCATGAAAAGGTGGGATTTAAAACCTTGAAAACTTATTGGAGCGAAGAAGGTGAGGAATGGGTGGTGGTGATCTTAGGAATTAGAATGTGAATTAGAATGTGAATGTGAATTGAAGTAGCCTTTTGCGTAGTGAATCGTATCATTGTTTTTCACGTTTGAGGGCATTCCAATTCCTATTCACATTTCAATTCAAATTCCATCACTCTTTCAGTCCCCAAACCCAACGTCCAGCCGTATTAAAATATCCAATCTTGTCGCCTTGCTCCACTCTGAATAACCCCTCGCCGACGTAGGAAATGTATTCGTATTCTGGTTGAATGATCAGCTCACCTTTTAAATTGGTCAAGCCATTGAATCGCTTGATTCCGACTTTGGCGTAACCTCCTTCAAACGATTCAATGCGATCGTATTTTGGTGGGATAATTTCAATTCCTTTTTGATTGATAACGCCCCATCTGCCTTTACTTTGCACTACGGCAACACCGTGTTTAAAACTGCCTGCGGTTTGGTAATAGCCGTCTGACATGTCAGCCTCTTGTGTAATATAATAAAAACGAGCATTCTTGTCGCGAACCAAACCACGACCATCACTAAAATCGAGAATCCGATCTAATGTAGGTTCAATGATGAAATTACCAAGTGTATCAATAATTCCACCCTGACGATAGCCTCTGTAGACCACTGCTTTCCCTTCGTCAAAGTCGAGGCATTTTGAAAACTCAAGTCCAACCACTTCTCTCCCCTCTTTGTCTATATAACCACATTGACCATTGCGTTGAACAGCGGCGAGGCCATTTGAGAAATCAGAAACTTTGGAATAGGTATCGTCAATTACTAGCTCACCTTTTGCATTGATGAAGCCGTAACCATTTCTGTATTTTACAGCAGCCAAGCCTTCTTTGAATTCGCGAATGGATCGAAAGTTTTGTTTGGTCACAAGGTTTCCTGATTTGTTGACTAAGCCATATCGGATTCTATCATTGCCATATCTAGCTATGGCAACTTCGTATTCATTGAAGGCATCGATATTTGTGAATCTTGGTTTTTGTACAAAGTTTCCTTTGCGATTGATTAAACCATATTTTCCATTGACAACAACACGCGCCACGTCACCTTCAAAATCAAACGCTTTGTCGAAGTCAGTTGGGATGACCATTTTTCCAGACGTGTTGATATAGCCAGTTCCTTTGTATGTGTATGCCCAGGCCAAACCATCTTTGAAGTTGCCCAATCGACGAAACTTAAAGTCAATTTGTGTGTCACCATTTTGATCAATGAATCCCCACTTGCGGCTAGTTTTAACGGAAGCAAGTCCATCATGAAAGTTGTTGACCTTTTTGAAACGAGGAGGAATTACTTCTTGTCCATCAAGGTTGACAAAACCCCAAATGCCATTTCGGTTAACCGCCAGTCGGCCTTCTCGGAAAGCACCAATTTTATCGTATTTAAGATTAACGGTTACCTGACCAAGTGTATCAATTAAACCAAACTTTTGATTGTTATTGTATATTCGTAAAATCTCATTGTTTGTGCTTTCCATAAAATGGAGTCCATCGTATTCGCATGGTATGAGTGAATTACCTTTTGTACTAATCAAGCCCCATTTGTTATCAAGACTTACAATTCCAACTTCATTAACGAAGTCCCTGGCAAAAGAATATTGAGGTTCAACAACAACTGCACCTGTGGTGTCTACATATCCCCAAGTACATTCTTCACAGATGATCTGCGCTTCTGATTCGAATTCTTGATCGTAGAGCGTATAATCCAATAAGGAGTTGGAAGCAATCATTTCATTTAGAGCTATATCTAAATTACCAAGTCCTCTATCCTTATCTTTCCGTTTGGTTGAACCGGAAATTCTTCCTCTTTTGCTCATGCGTGCTACGCCGTTGTGGAATTCGCCAATATAGGCATATCCTTTTTCCGGCATCACTCCGATCGGATCTTTACTCACAAGTCCATAGCGACCATTCTCATCTAAGTATCGAGCGACTCGACTTCCATTGTCGAAATCTTTTAATCTAATGTCCCAAAGGTTAACTGGAGTTACTAAAAGACCGACTTCATTGTTAACAATACCGTGTACACTTTCAAAGCGATACGAAGTTCGTTCGTAATCAAAGTAACCTAGTTTTTCTAATCCAACAATGGTGAAACCCAATTCTTTTTCGACTTGAATGTTATGGAAGGAAGGTTCTATTTGTATGGAGCCATCGTCTAATCTACGCAAGCCAAATTTTCTAGCTCGCCCTGAATAGTACCATTCGAAATTTTCCAAAATGTTTGGATTGATTCGATCGGTTAAGGTCCATCTACGACGTGCTGTTCTATTGTCACCTCCAATTTTTATGGTGATCAATTCTTCAAAAGAATTTTCATCTTGAATGATTCCTTCTTTGTCAAAATAAAAGATACTAAATTCTTTGCCTTTTAATGCTTTGGCTTGACCTTCTGCAATTTCGATTTTGTCCCATTCTGGGTCTACTGCTTTTTCTAATTTACCATCAAGTAATCCCAGTTGACCGTCTTGTTTGTAAATAATAATTCGCTCCTTTGGTGGTGCGATATACTGGTATTCGAAAGGGAGAATGTTTTCATCATTAAAACCAACAATTCCCCAAAGGTTTGATTTTTTTGCACGAAAGAGATTGCCTTCAAAAGGACTGATTTCTTCGTAGAGCAATGGAAGTACCAAGTTTCCTTTTAGATCAAGCAAGCCCAATTTTTGATCTTTTATTGCTAATGCAAAATCATTTGAAAAAGAGGAATAGTCATCATACTCTCCGTCGGTAACAATTGCTACTTCAGGAATCGAATAGAGGTATTTTTTCTTGTTGCGAGTTAAGGAAATAAAGTTGGTTGCCACTTTTCTAAAATCATCATAATTAGAAGGGATGACTTCTCGCCCAGATTGATCAACAGCTCCCCAACTTTTTTCAACTCGATAAAAGAAAAGACTGTCGTTGTAAATTTTGATATCATCACAAAGTGGTTCGAGGATGACTTTGCCAGAAAGACTGATCAGACCAAAATTGTCTTTGACACGCGTCTTAAAATATTTTTCTTTCTCCAATTTTATTTCATCGTATTTTGGAGAACAAATCTTCTTGCCTGTGATATCTGCAATCCCCCACTTTTTACCTTTCATAAATCCAAGAAAACGACCTTCCCAAACATAGACTTTTTCGTATCCTTTTTCCAGAACAATTTCGCCATTGATGTTGAGCACCATCCATTCCATGTCATCCATGACTGCGATGAGTATGGAGTCCAAAATCTTTATGTCATCATATTGTGGGGAAACGATTTCACTGCCCAAATAATCGATCATTCCAACTGCTCCTTTTTTTTGCATGACTGCATAGCCAAAGCGCTTGAATTCTCCAATACCGTCATAGTCGGCAGGAAGAATCAGCTTACCTTCGGCATTCATGAGTCCCCACTTTTTATTCACCTTGACCGGAAAAGATCGTTGAGCAAAAAGTGAAAAAGCAAAAAGGATGAATGAAATAGTGGTTGTTAATCGCATATGAACTTGCTAAAAGAATGTTTCTTGGGAATTGTTTGAGTTGCACTGCGTGCTATAATAAAACGAATAAAGTCGAACCATAGTATTTTGATTAGCTCCCACAAAATATAACGTACAATTCCTAAAAAGAAACTAAAAATTATAGCTTTAGATCAACTTCAATATTCAGATGGTTGGTTTGTAGGCTGCCAAATATCTTAATTTTATAGCTATAAGTTAGCTTTTTTGGAGATTAAATGTTTTTTAAGAAATGACGATCTTTTATCAAACTTCAATAATAAGGAGCATAATGGCTCCATATTCAATGAAGAAAGAACAAGCATCAAAGTCCGGACAAAACTAGAAAGAGGAAAAAGCACTTTTTTCATAAAATCTTCTCAAATTAGCCGTTCAAATAAAAAAGACATTTTCATGAAATCGAATAAAGGATTTGGCTCACTTTGCGTAAAGGAAATTAAAGATCAACGGACTACCCGTCCGCATCAACTCCCTATTTATCAAACCTCCTCATTTGAATTTGAGAATATTGATCAAGGTATTGAAATTTTTAAAGGAAATGCCACAGGCCATGTTTATGGTCGTTATGGAAATCCAACGATCGATACCGTTGCTACTAAAATAGCCATGCTAGAAACTTATGGTTTGGATATGGAAGCATCGGCTGTTCTTTGTAGTTCAGGAATGTCAGCAATTTCTACTTTATTAATGGCTTGCGTCAAGTCAGGTGAAAAAGTATTGACCCAAGGGAATTTGTATGGTGGTACTACTGAGTTGCTGTTAAAAGTGCTAGGACCACTTGGTGTAGAAACCGTAATGACTAATCTACAAGATATAGATGAAGTGGAACGAATTGTAGCAGCAGATTCAAAGATAAAGATGATCTATTTTGAGACGCCAGCTAATCCTACCCTTGCTTGTGTTGATATTGAGGCTTTGGCCAAAATTGCGAATAAGCATGGTATAAAAAGCGCAGTGGATTCAACCTTTTGTACACCCTATTTACAGCAACCATTTGGACTTGGAGTTGACTTTGTCATTCATTCTACCACCAAATACCTAAACGGACATGGTAACTCCATCGCAGGTATTATCATCGGAAAAGATCAGGCATTCATGCACCAAAAAGTTTGGGGCACCATGAAACTCGCAGGAACCAATTGCAATCCATTCGATGCATGGCTACTCAATAATGGTTTGAAAACGCTAGAAGTCAGAATGGATCGTCACTGTAGTAATGCGATGTCTGTCGCAGAATACCTAGAAAAGCATCCCAAGGTCATTCGTGTCAACTATAACGGACTCCCCTCACATCCTGATCATGAATTAGCTAAAAAGCAGATGCGCCAATTTGGTGGAATGTTGAGTTTTGAGCTAGATTCTGGTCTGGAAGGAGGAATCAAGTTTATGAATAAAATAAAATTCTGCTCCCTCGCCCCCACTCTGGGCGACGTAGATACATTGATTTTACATCCCGCTTCAAGCTCACATGTCAATGTGGCTAAGGAAGTTAGAGAACGAAACGGAATAACGGATGGTTTGATCCGTTTGTCGATAGGAATCGAGAATGTGGCAGATATTATCGCTGATCTTGAGCAAGCGCTTGGATAAGTTGGTATTATTCCCGTTTTTGTTGCCCGGATGCAGTTAAACACATCATACAAACAAATATTCTCTATCTCAGCGCCAATTATGTTGGGATCTGCCGTCCAAAATGTAATAGCTTTGAGTGATAGTGTGTTTTTGTACCACTTGAGTGAAACTGATTTTGCAGCAATTGGATTTGTGAGTGTTTTCTACTTAATTGTGGCTGCCATAGGTTATGGCTTCTCCAAAGGTGGTCAAATTATGATTGCTCGTCGAGCAGGTGAGGGTAATCCTCAGGAGGTTGGACGAACCTTTTATGCGATGCTGTACTTCGAATTAGCTTTGTCTATCGTCATGTTTCTCTTCATGTATTACGGTTGTCAATACTTTTTCGCCCTCTTTGTCAATTCCGATATCATCTACGAAAAAAGCTTAGAATACATTCATTATCGCTCCTTTGGTGTCTTCTTTAGCTATATGGGCGTTGCGATTATTGCTTTGTATACAGGAATTGCGCGTACCTTTTTCATTGTAGTGGATACTTTGATCCTTGCAGTTGTCAATATCATACTCAATTATGCTTTAATCTTCGGTCATTTCGGATTGCCTGAGATGGGAATTGGAGGAGCTGCAGTAGCTAGTACTATTGCAGAGATAATCGCCTTTGTCTTGTTTGTACTCTATGTCTACTTTGATGAAGATGTACGGGATTTCCATCTCTTTAAGTTTCCTAAAATTGATATCACACTCATTAAGAAACAGCTGAGTATTTCAACGCCAATTGTAGCTCAAGCGGTGGTTGGATTAGGAAGTTGGTTTGTCTTTTTTGGGATTGTCGAAAACCTTGGTGAGCGCCAGTTAGCAATTACGAATCTGGTTCGTATGGTGTATCTGTTTTTATCGATTCCCTGTTGGGGTTTTTCCTCTGGGATAAATACTCTGGTGAGCAATTTTATTGGTCAACAAAAGCGACAAGCTGTGCTACCCATCATTTGGAAAACTGCGAAGCTATGTTGGCTTGTAACAATGGTGTTGGCATTGCCAGTAGTGATTTGGCCAGAGCATATTTTATATCCACTGTTAGGGTCTGAAGACATGTCATTGATTACCGATGCAAGACCTACTTTTTATGTCTTGTTAGGAATATTAAGTTTGTTCTCGATCGGAGGTGTATACTTCAATGGATTGGCAGGAACTGGAGCGACTTATTATGGTTTAAAAATCCAATTTCTCTGTGCCGTTTTTTACATGGTTTACATTTATGTAGTAGTGGAGTTTACTTATGGCGGCTTAGAGTGGGCCTGGGCTGGAGAGATTTTTTATTGGATCATCTTGCT